>NZ_JBWKYF010000020.1:0-95175 GCF_059423605.1 Variovorax sp. GW460-12-1-14-LB1 | reverse complement strand
TCACCCGCCCCCGCCTTGCCCTCGTGGCCGCCGCCGGCCTGCTGGCGACGGGGCTGGCCCTCGCCCACGCGCGGGAGTTCGACGTGAAGGGCGGCGAGTTGCGGCCCGCGCTCGACGCCTACATCGCGCAGTCGGGCGTGCAGCTCATCTACAAGATGGAAGACGTCAAGGACCTCTCGACCCGGGGCATCAGGGGAAAGGTCGCCGCCGACGCGGCGCTGGAGCGCCTGCTCGACGGCACGCGCCTGCGCGTGCGGCGCGGGCAGGACGGCGCGATGGTGCTCATCGCGCCGGCCCGCTCGCCCGCGGCCGCCCGATCGGAGCCGCCGCCGCGCGTCGAGTAATACGATTGGTTTCCCTCGCGCACCTGCGCAACACTCCGGCCCCCAGGAACCCCGCGAGATGCACCGCAATGGCGCGCATTTCTCGCACTTTCTGACACACTAGCTGCGCAACGCGCGAAGGGTGTGTGCCGTGCCCCCATGGCCGGCCCGGCCGGTGGTCCCCGCCGCTTCGCTGCACCGCCTGCACGACGCCCATGAAACTCTTCGCGACCGCGAAACGCCGCATCAGCCTGAACACGCGCCTCAGCGTCGGCGTTGCGGCCGTCGTGCTGGCCACCACCTTCATCATCGCCACGGTGGCGCTGCACCTGGTCAAGAGCCGCATGCAGGCCTCGATCGCCAACGAGGAGTTCGCGCGGCTGTCGGCCATCGCGAGCGCGGTGGAGCAGAAGTTCGCCAGCCGGCGCATCCTGCTGAAGACGATCGCCGAGAGCGTGGGCTCGCACGGCATCACGAACGCCGCGCCGCTGCAGGCCTTTCTCGAGAAGCACCAGTCCTTGCGGGCGGCGTTCGACAACGTCGCCTTCCTGGACACGGACGGCGAGCTGGTCGCCAACCTGAACGGCGCGCGACAGATCGGCAAGGTGAACGTGAAGGACCGCGCGTACTTCAAGGACACGGTCGCCGCGCGCACGGGCGTGATCTCCGAGCCTTACCGCAACCGGCTCAACGGCCTGGCGCAGGTCGCCATCACCGAGCCGGTGCTCGATGCGGCCGGCCGGGTGCTGTTCGTGATCTCGGGCTCCATCAACCTGAAGGACCGCAACATCCTGGGCGAGCTGGCCGACGTGCGCTTCGGCCAGACGGGCTACGTGTTCATCACCACCGCCGACGGCATCGTGATCGACCACCCGCTGGCCGACCGCGTGCTCAAGCAGGCCAACATGGCCATGGCCGACGACGCGCCCGACCTGGACCGCGCGATCGGCGGCTTCGAAGGCACCATCGAAGGCGTGAACCATGCGGGCGTGCCCGGCCTGTACGCCTTCAAGCGCATCCGCCAGGCCGACTGGATCATGGGCTCGATGTACCCGCGCCACGAGGCCTTTGCCCGCATCGAAGCCATCGAGCGCACCGCGTGGATCGGCGCCATCGTGCTGGCGCTGCTGGCCGGCGCGCTGGCGCTGGCCGTGGTGCGCCAGCAGCTGCGCCCGCTCACCGGGCTGCACCGCCACATGCTCGACGCCCACGCGGCGCCCGCGCAGGCGGCCGTGGCGCGCACCTACCCGGACGACGAGATCGGCGACCTCTCGCGCACCTTCGACCGGCTCATGCAGCAGCACCAGGCCAGCGAGAAGTTCCTGCGCGACATCACCGACAACCTGCCGGCCATGATCTCGCACGCCGACGCGCAGGGCCGCTACACCTTCGTGAATGCGCGGCTGTGCGAGGAGCTGGGCTACAGCGCCGAGGAGCTGGTGGGCCAGCCCGTGCAGAGCATGAGCGGCCTGCACGACGACCCGACGCTCGAGCACAACCTGCGGCGCGTGCTGGCCGGCGAGGCCGTGTCCTTCGAGCGGCGCGGCGCCGCGCACCGCGACGAGGAAGAGCACTTCTTCCAGACCGACTTCATCCCCGAGCTCGACGCGCAGGGGCGGGTGTGCGGCTACTACGCGATGACCTTCGACATCACGCAGCGCAAGCACATCGAGCTCGAGCTGGCGCACAGCGAGGCGCAGATCCGCACCATCGCCGACAACATTCCCGCGCTGGTCTCGCACGTCGACGCCGCGCTGTACTACACCTTCGTCAATGCCAAGGTGCGCACGCTGCACCACGGCCAGCCGCTGGTCGGCCAGTGGATGCCGGCCGTGCGGGGCGCGGCCGATTTCGCGGTGGTGCGGCCCCACATGGAGCGCGCGCTGGCGGGCGAGACGGTGATCGTCGAGAAGGCCGGCGACGCGGCGCTGGGCATCGGCGACCGCACCTTCAAGGCCCACTACATCCCCGACCAGGACGCCGAGGGCATGGTGCACGGCGTGTTCGCGATGACCTTCGACATCACCGACGAAGTGAACATCCGCCGCGCCCTCACGCAGCAGGAAAAGCGCCTGCGCGACGTGACCGACAACATCCCCGCGCTGGTCGCCTACTTCGACCGCGACGAGAACTGCCTGTACGGCAACAGCCGCGCGCGGCGCATGGCGGGCCTGGACGAGCGCGCGCCGCTCGACGGCGTGACGCTGCGCTCGGCCGTGGGCGAGGCGGTGTACGTGCAGCACACGCCCCACCTGCCCACGGTGCTCGCCGGCAGGGCGACGCAGTACCCGGTGCAGGTGCCGATCGATGACCGGGAGGCGCACTTTCAGGTGAACCTGATTCCCGACAAGGACCTGGCGGGCCACACGGCGGGCTTCTACCTCATGACCTTCAACGTCACGGCGCTGAAGGAGGCCGAGCGCAAGCTCATCGAGCTGGCGCGCATGGACGTGCTGACCGGCCTGCCGAACCGCCTGGCCTTCAACGAGCAGCTGCCCGCGGCGATGTCGCGCGTGCGCCGCGCCGAAGGCGGCATGGCGCTGATGTTCCTGGACATCGACCACTTCAAGGCCATCAACGACACGCTCGGCCATTCCACCGGCGATGGCGTGCTGGCCGAGTACGCGCGCCGCCTGCGCGCCAGCGTGCGCGAGACCGACACCGTGGTGCGCCTGGCCGGCGACGAGTTCGTGATCGTGCTGGAGAACGTGCACTCGCAGGACGCGGTGGCGGGCGTGGCGCACAAGATCGTCTCGCAGATCGCGGCGCCGGCGTTCCCCGTGGAAGGCCGGCGGCTGGACGTCACGACCAGCATCGGCATCGTGTTCGTCGAGACGGTCGATGCCACCGTCGGTGCCGGCGAACTGCTCGCGCGGGCGGACACGGCGCTCTACGCGGCCAAGTCGCAGGGCCGCAACCGTTTCGCGTTTTACCGTTAGCGTCGGCACACCCGCCGCGCCCCTCACCCCCACCAGGAGACCCATCCATGGCAGCCACCGAAGTCGTCATGCCCGAACAGCTCGTGCAGGAGCTCGACCTGCAAAGCCGCATGCCGATCGCGCGCATCGGCCAGGCGCTGATGTCGCTGGGCATGATCACGCAGGCGCAACTCGACGCGGCGCTCCAGCAGCAGCAGCGCGAGCCCACGGTGCCGCTGGGCGAGACGCTGGTGCGCATGGGCGTCGTGAGCCGGGGCCAGCTGCAGACCGCGCTGGTGCGCAAGATGGGCTACCCGCTGGTGAACCTGCATGTGTTTCCGGCCGCGGCCGACGCGCTGCGCAAGGTGGGCCACGAGGCCGCGCGGCGCCTGCAGGTGATGCCGCTCATGCTGCACGGCGGGCGCCTGGTGGTAGCGCTCGACGACCCGGTCAACCGGCACGCGGTGATCGACGAGGTGGAGTTCATCGCGCAGACGAAGATCATTCCCGTGCTGGGCCAGTGCCTGGACCTGGACGGCGTGTTGCACAAGGCCTACGAGAAGGTCGGCCAGGTGGCGGCCGAGCGCCCGGTGATCGACATGAACGACCCGATGCGTCCGCTCGAGTTCGACATGACGGGCACCAGCACGCTGCTGAAGACGCTCGAGAAGGAAGAATCGGCCGCCGCGCCCGCCGCCGGCGAGCCGCCCGTGGAGCAGTCGGACAACTCGCTGGTGCGCATGATCAACAGCATGATCCTCGAAGCGCACCGCGAGGGCGCCTCCGACATCCACATCGAGAGCGACCCGGGGCAGGAAAAGACGCGCATCCGCTTTCGCCGCGACGGCCGGCTCTACACCTACCTGGAGCTGCCACCCAGCTACCGCAACGCGGTGGTGGCGCGCGTGAAGATCATGTGCGACCTGGACATCAGCGAAAAGCGCAAGCCGCAGGACGGCAAGATCAACTTCTCGAAGTACTCGCCGCAGCACCGCATCGAGCTGCGCGTGGCCACCATCCCGACCAACAACGGCCTGGAAGACGTGGTGATGCGCATCCTGGCCTCGGCCAAGCCCATCGCGCTCGATGCACTGGGCCTGTCCGAGCGCAACCTGGCGCAGTTCTCGCAGGCGGTCGACCGGCCCTACGGCATGGTGCTGTGCGTGGGCCCGACGGGCTCGGGCAAGACCACCACGCTGCACTCCGCGCTCATGCGCATCAACACGCCCGAGCGCAAGATCTGGACCGCCGAAGACCCGATCGAGATCACGCAGCCGGGCCTGCGCCAGGTGCAGGTCAACCCGCGCATCGACTGGACCTTTGCCAAGGCGCTGCGCGCCTTCGTGCGCGCCGACCCCGACGTGATCATGGTCGGCGAGATCCGCGACGCCGAGACCGCCAGGACCGCCATCGAGGCCTCGCTCACCGGCCACCTCGTGCTGTCGACGCTGCACACCAACAGCGCGCCCGAAACCGTGACGCGCCTGCTGGACATGGGCATGGACCCGTTCAACTTCGCCGACTCGCTGCTGGCCGTGCTGGCGCAGCGGCTGGTGCGCTGCCTGTGCCCGCAGTGCGTGCAAAGCCGCCCGGCGACGCGCGAGGCGGTCGAGGAGCTGCTGGCCGACTACATGCACGCCTTCGGCGCGCAGGACACGCCGGCCGCGCGTGACGCCGTGCGCGCCGAGTGGGTGCAGCGCCACGGGCGCGACGGCCAGCTGCAGACCTACACCAGCACCGGCTGCAAGCACTGCAACGACACCGGCTTCCGGGGCCGCGTGGGCATCCACGAACTCATGGTGATGTCGAGGGAACTGCGCCGGCTGGTGCAGGGCGGCGCGCGCGCCGAGGAGCTGCAGGACGCCGCGATGCGCGAGGGCATGCGCACGCTGCGTCAGGACGGCATCGAGAAGGTGCTGGCGGGCCGGACCACGCTCGAGGAAGTGCGCGCGACCAGCAACGTCTGACCCACAAGGTCAGAGGTCAGGGCAGGCTCAGGCGGCGGCGTCCCACGCCACCGCCGGCAGCGTGGCAATGGCCGGCCGTGCGAACAGGTAGCCCTGGAACAGCTCCACGCCGATCTCGCGCAGGGCGCGCACCTCTTCGGGCGCCTCCACGCCTTCGGCGATCACGCGGATGCGCAGCTCGTCGCAGGTGGCGACGAAGCCCCGCACGATGGTCAGCCGCACCGGGTCGGCATGGATGCCGCGGATCAGGCTCAGGTCGATCTTCACCACGTCGGGCTGGAACGCGGCCAGCAGCTCGAAGCCCGCGTAGGCGGCGCCGAAGTCGTCGATGGCCGAGGTGAAGCCGTGGCGCTTGAAGGCGCGGAAGGTGTCGGCCAGGCCGTGCAGGTCGCGCACGCGCTCGCCCTCGGTGATCTCGAACATCAGCTGGCGCACGGGGAATTTGCAGCGCTTGGCGGCAGCCATGGCGGTGCGGAAGCACTCGGCCTGCCCCGCGACGTCGTTGGGCATGACGTTGAGGCTGAGGCGCGACTTCATGCCCAGGCGCGAGGCGATCTCGATGGCCTTGACGCGGCAGGCTTCGTGGAAGGCGAAGCGGTCGACCGGATCGACGCGCCCCAGCACCTCGGCGGCGCCTTCGCCCGAGAGGCCGCGCACCAGCGCCTCGTGCGCATAGATCTCGTGCCGGCCCAGGTCCACGATGGGCTGGAACGCCATGGTGAACCCCGAGGCGAGGCCAGCAGGCGCGGCATCAGCATGTATTTCGGCGATCACGTTGGATGGACCTCGCGGGCAAGGTTGCAATGGCGTTGGATGGCGACTCCCAAGAGCGTAAATGTAAACGGTTCTATACACCGCACGCACCACCCCCCTGCGACAAGAGGTCGCGCCCCATGAAGACATCCGACCTAGGCCCGGCCCAGGCTGTAGACCGAAATCACTCATGAGCTCTCCCAGCCTCGGAAAAATCTGTAGCAAGCTGTCGACGACAGGGCTGCGTCCTATGTCCCATCGGGGAGAGATTGGTTAGAAAGGGGGCGCCCACTACTGGAAACGGTGGGTGGGTTTTCACTGTCGTTCCTGGGTTTCCAGTCACCGATGAAAGGTCCCGTCCGATGCGCCACCAGCCTCGCTCCCTCCTTCGCACACTGGCCCGTACCGTGCTGCCCGTCGGTGCCTTGTTGACATTGCTGCCCGCGCAGGCGGTCACGACGACCACGACCTTCCAGGTCACGGCCACGGTGCTCAAGGCCTGCCTCATGACCACGCCGGCCACGCTGGCGTTCGGGCCGTACGACCCGGCGTCAGCCACCGCGCTGGCCGGCACCACCAGCCTCAACGTGACCTGCACCTTCGGCACGCCCTACTCGCTCGGCCTGAGCGCGGGCGGCGGCTCGGGTGCGACGATCACGAACCGCCTGATGACCAGCCCCACGGCGGCCGCCGGCAACAACACGCTGGGCTACGGCCTCTTCAAGGACAGCGCGCACCAGACCAACTGGGACAACAGCGTCGCCGGCACCGGCTACGTCGGCAACGGGACGCCCCAGACGCAGACGATCTACGGCCTGATTCCCACGGGGCAGTACACCGCGGCGCCGGCCATCGACTACTCGGACACGATCACGGTCTCGCTGACCTATTGAGGGCGCCGTTGACCGCCTTCACCGCAGGCCGCCACGGCATGCGTCGCGCCCTGCTGCCAGTCGCATGGGGGGCCGGCCTGCTGCTGTCCGCCCTTGCCCCCGCTCCCGCCGCGGCCACCAGCCTCAGCGTGGCGCCGCTGCGCATCGTGCTGACGCCGCAGCGCCCGGTCGCTTCGCTCACCATGGGCAACGCCGAGGACACCGAGGTCGCCGTGCAGGCCGAGGTGGTGGCGTGGTCGCAGCAGGACGGGCGCGACGCCTACGAACCCACGCGCGACGTGCTGGTCAACCCGGCCATCTTCCGCCTGCCGCCGGGCGGGCGGCAGATCGTGCGCCTCGGGCTGCAGGTGCCGGCCGACGCCGGCGAGCGCAGCTACCGCGTCTTCCTGCGCCAGCTGCCGCGCGACCAGGCCCTGCCGGCGGACGGCGCCGAGGGCGCGAAGGTGCAGACGCTGCTGCGCATCGGCGTGCCGATCTTCGTGCCGCCGCTGCAGCTGCGCCGCGCGCTGCAATGGTCGCTGCAGCCTTCGGGGCGCGCCACCGGCACGGCAGGCATGGCCTGGCGGCTGGTGTTCGACAACCAGGGCAGCGAGCACATCCAGGTCACGCAGCTCGTGGTGCGCCGCGAGGACGGCACCGAGCTGCTGCGCAAGAGCCTGTCGCAGTACGCGCTGGCCGGGCAGTCGGCCGGCATCGACATCGAACTGCCCGCCCTGCCGCCCGACACCCGGCTGCAGGTCGAGGCCGCCACCGATGCCCCCGAGGCGTCGTCCAGCGCCACCGTGCGCGTGCCCCGTGCGCCCGCCACGCCACGCTAGCTTGTGGGTCTGCTGCGGCTGGCTGGGCCTGCGCGTGGCCTGCGCACAGACGTCGCCCGCTGACATGGCGGGCGAGGTGCAGCCCGCGATCCTCGATGTGCGCATCAACGGCCTGAGCCAGCCCGCGCCGCGACCGCTGCTGCGGCGCGGCGCACAGCTGCTGGCATCGGCGCCCGACTTCGCGGCCTGGCGCCTGGTGCGGCCCGCCACCGCGGCGCTGCAGCGCGACGGCACCGACTACTACGACCTGCGCGCGCTGCCGGGCGCGCAGCTGCAGCTCGACGAAGGCGCGCAAAGCGTGGACCTGAGCGTGCCCGCCGAGGCGTTCACGCTGGGCACCGTGCATGCGCACGCGGGCGACCGACCGCCGCTGTCGGCCTCGGCCTTCGGGGCCTTTCTCAACTACGACCTGGCCTTGCAGCACGACCGCGAAGGCACGCGCGCCTCGGGCTACTTCGATGCGGCGGCCTCGGGCGACTGGGGCCTGGTGGGAACGAGCCTCGTCGCCGGCCAGTCCGCGTTCGGCGGACGCGGCACGACGCGGCTGGACAGCTACTTTCGCCGCGACGACCCCACCCGGCTCACGCGCCTCACGGTGGGCGACACGATCACGCAGGCCGCCGCATGGTCCACGCCCTTTCGCTTCGGCGGCTTGCAGTTCGGCACCCGCTTCGGCTTGCAGCCCGGCTTCATCAGCTACCCGATGCCGACCCTGCGCGGCGGCGCGGCCGTGCCGTCGGCGGTGGAGGTGTATGTGAACGACACGCTGCGCTATCAACGGCGTGTGGACGCCGGCCCCTTCGCGCTCAGCGACGTGCCCGTGCTCACCGGCGCGGGCGAGATGCGCTTCGCCGTCACCGACGCGCTCGGCGTGCAGCGCACCGTGACCACGCCCTACTACGTGAGCTCGAACCTGCTGCGCGCCGGCCTGTCCGACTACTCGCTCGAAGCCGGCTGGACGCGCCTGCGCTACGGCGAGCGCAGCTTCGACTACGGCCCGCCCTTCGTGGCCGGCACGTGGCGGTACGGCGTGAACGACGGCGTGACCGTCGAGGCGCGCGGCGAAGCCAGCTCGCGCAGCCAGACCGCGGGCGCGGGCGTGACCTGGGTCTGGGGCACGCTCGGCGAGCTCTCGCTGCACGGCGCCGCCAGCCGCAGCAAGGACGGCGACAGCGGCCGCCTCTGGCGCGCCGCCTACACGCGCACCAGCGACGAATCGAACTTCTCCGTGAGCCGCCAGGTGGCGAGCCGCGGCTTCACGCAGATCGCCTGGCACGACAGCCCCGTGCACACCGACGCACAGACGCAGCTCTTCGCAGGCCGCTCGCTCGGCCGCTACGGCACGCTGGGCGCGAGCCACACGCGGCTGCGCTACAACACCGGCGAGCACATCGGCGTGACCACCGCCAGCTGGTCGATCAGCCTGGGCGGCAACGCCTGGCTCGGCACGTCGGTGGCCCACACGCGCCAGGACGGCAAGCGCTCCATCACCTCGGTGAACCTGAGCCTCAGCTTCACGCTCGGCGAGCGCCAGCACGCCACGCTCTCGGTGCAGCATCAGAAGCCGGGCGGCCACTCGGCCGTGGCCGAGTGGGTGCAGCAGCCGCCCAACGACACCGGCTGGGGCTACCGCCTGCGCGCCGCCGATGGCGAGAACGCGCGCAGCGAAGCTGCGGTCGATTGGCGCGGTCGCTACGGCATGCTGACGGCCGAAGCCGCGCGCGCCCAGGGCCAGACCGCGGTGCGCCTGCGCGCCAGCGGCGCCGTGGGATTCGCGGGCGGCGTGGGCTTTGCCACCCGCCAGTCGGACGACGCCTTCGCGCTCGTGACCGTGCCCGGCGCCGCCGGCGTGAAGGTCTACCGCGAGAACCAGCCCTGGACCACCACCGACAGCGAAGGCCGCGCCGTCGTCTCGGGCCTGCGCGCCTACGAGCCCAACCACATCAGCATCGACAACGGCGACCTGCCGATCGAGGCGCAGGTGCGCAGCGACGTGCTGCGCGTGGTGCCGCGCTACAAGGGCGTGGCGCAGGCCAGCTTCGACATCGCGCGCGACGCGATCGCGAACGTCACCGTGCTGCTGCCCGACGGCAGCCCGCTGCCGCCGGGCATCGACGTGATGCGCCCGGCGCGTGGCACCTCGCTGCTGTCGGGCTTCAACGGGCTGGTGTCGGTCGACGACCCGCAGCCGAACGAACGCTTCGAGGCGCGATGGAAGCGCGGGCATTGCCGCTTCACATTGGGCGAGCCCGACCGCGCCGCCGGCGCACTGCCTTCGATGGGACCTTACCGATGCGAACCCGTGTCGCCGTCCCCGCGCTGACCGCCGCGTTGGCGCTGGCGGGGCTGCTGGCCCCGGGCGCGTCGCGGGCTGCGTGCTCGGGCGTGGGCGTGTTCAGCTGCAGCGCCACCGTCAGCGCGACAGCGCTGGCCTTCGGCAACTACGACCCGGCCGCCGCGACGCCCAAGGACAACACCTCGACCGTGACCGTCGCCGGCACGGTCACGGGCCTGGGCATCCTGGTGACGCTGTCGTTCACGATCAGCCTGGACGCGGGCTCGGCCGGCAACATCACCAGCCGGCAGATGGTGGGCCCGGTCGGTGCCACACCGCTGGGCTACAACCTCTACACCACCAACGCGCGCAGCACCGTCTGGGGCCTCAACAGCGTCAGCGACAGCTACAGCGCGCTGGCGACCCTCGGTGGCGTCACCACGCTGCGCCCCCACACCGTCTACGGCCGCATTCCGGCCGCTCAGTACGTGGCGCCGGGCGCCTACAGCAGCACCATCACGGTGACCGTGACGTACTGACAGCTCAACCCCTCAGCATGCCCGCCAGCCGCTTGGCGATGAGCTCGTCAGCCTGCGCCATGATCCGGTCGATGAGCTCCGCGCAGCTGGGCACGTCGTGGATCAGCCCGGCCACCATGCCGCAGCTCCAGGCGCCGGCGTCCATGTGGCCCTCGGTCATCACCTTCGGGTAGATGCCGGCGACCTGGTCCATGATGTCGTCGATCTTCAGCGCGTCGCCCTTGGCGCGCTCGATCTCCATGAGGCGCTCCACGCCCGCGTTGTTGATCACGCGCTCGGTGTTGCGCAGCGAACGCATGATCAGGCGCGTGTCGAGCTCCGAGGCGTTGACGATGGCCTGCTTCACGTTGGCGTGCACCGGCGCTTCCTTGGTGGCGATGAAGCGCGTGCCCATGTTCATGCCCTCGGCGCCCAGCGCGAGCGCGGCCACGAGGCTGCGGCCGTCGGCCATGCCGCCCGAGGCGACGAACGGGATCTTCAGTTCTTCGGCCGCGCGCGGCAGCAGGATCATGTTGGGCACGTCGTCCTCGCCGGGGTGGCCGCCGCACTCGAAGCCGTCGACGCTCACCGCATCGCAGCCGATGCGCTCGGCCTTGAGCGCGTGGCGCACCGAGGTGCACTTGTGGATCACCTTGATGCCCGCGGCCTTCAGCGCCGGCATGTAGGCCTCGGGGCTGCGGCCCGCGGTTTCCACGGCCTTGATGCCGCCCTCGACGATGGCCGCGATGTACTCGGGGTACGGCGGCGAGGCAAAGGTCGGCAGGAAGGTGAGGTTCACGCCGAAGGGCTTGTCGGTCATCTCGTGGCAGCGCGCGATCTCGCGCGCCAGCAGCTCGGGCGTCTTCTGCGTGAGGCCCGTGATGATGCCCAGGCCGCCGGCGTTGGAGACGGCCGCGGCCAGCTCGGCGAAGCCGACGTAGTGCATGCCGCCCTGGATGATGGGGTGGCGGATGCCGAAGAGTTCGGTGATGCGGGTTTTCAAGAGAACGTCCTTTGGTCGGGGTTGCTGGAAGGGAAAGAAAAAATCAGGGCGGCGAGATGACGCGCAGCACGTCGCGCGCCATCGCCTTCATCCAGGCCGTGTCGCTCTTCAGCGCGGGCTCTGCGAAGGTCTTGGCGAAGGTGGGCCGTGCCATCTTGGCGTAGTTGAGCGTGCCGAAGATGAGCGTGAGCACCACCACGGCCGACAGATCGTCGCGCACGAGGCCGGCCGCCTGCGCCGCGGCCACCAGGCCCAGGCTGGCTTGCAGAAAGCCTTCGAGCGGCCGGGTCTGCGCATGCTGGATGCGCTCGGCGTTGTCGAGCAGTTCACGCGTGACGAGCTTGAAGCCCGTGGGCCGCGCGTGCATCCATTCGACCTGCAGCGCGACGAACGCCTGCAGCCGCGCGGGCAGGTCGGGGGCCGCCTCGACGCGCTTGCAGATGCGCGCCGTCAGGTCTTCGGCCTGCTTTTCGAGCACGGCGCGGTACAGCACCTCCTTGCTCGCGAAGTGATGCAGCAGCCCCGGGTTGCCGACCTCGCAATCGCGCGCGATGGCCGACAGCGATGCGCCCTGGAAGCCGTGGTCGGCAAAGTGCTGCTCCGCACGCGCGAGGATCGTTTCTTTACGGGAAAGGGCAAGGGTGGCCATCGGGCGGTTCTGGAATGCGTCACGCGCAAGAGCGCATGCCGCGAAGACGCGACCGGCGATCAGACGCGATGCGCGCCATTCTTTCTTGTGTCTTGGGGTCTGGTTGTTGCACGCGCGACACCCTCGCGCGTCAGCGTGCGGCCGGCATGGCCGCCACCTGCTGCGCGAGCTGCGCATGGAAGCGCGGCGCGCTGTACTCGAAGGTGCCGAAGCTGAGCGCGTCGTTCGCGCCCGACGCCAGCCCGGCCTGGATCGACTCGGCCAGCGCGTAGTCTTCCGCGAGCGTGCGCCGGTACAGCGCCACGTTCGCGTCCCAGTGCGCCGTCGCCTTCTCCGAGGCCGGCGCCTCGGGAATCAGCGTGAGCTCGTGCACGCGCGTGCGCGTGGCGCCCAGCGGCTCCAGCATGCTGAGCTGCGCGTGGTCGGGCTGCACCAGGATGGTCGTGTTGGGAAAGAAGAAGTAGGTCAGGTTGCCGTAGCGGCGCGGATCGAAACCGGCGGCGTCGGGCCGGTGTTCCTGGAACTTCGACTTGAGCAGGTACAGGCGCCGGTTCAGGTCGAACTCGTCGATCACCTGCAGGTTGTGCAGGAACATGTGGGCGATGGTCTCGCGGTGCGCCACCTTGAAGTGGTAGGCCTCGAAGGAACCGTCGACCAGCAGCTTCCAGTTGGCCTCGACCTCGTACGTGCGCGGCGCATAGGCCACGGGCGCGCGCAGCCCGGCCAGCGACTCGAGGTTGTCCATGAGCGCGCCCAGGTGCGCGCCGGGGTCGCTGTCTGCCTGCGACGGATCGCACACGACCCAGACCACGCCCGCGCGCTCGACGGTGGCCAGCCGGCGCAGGCCCGACTCGTCCTGCTTCAGGCAGGGAAAGCCGAAGGACTCGGGCACGCCGCGCAAGGCGCCGTCGGGCTTGTAGGTCCACGCGTGGTACGGGCAGACGAAGGCGCGCGCCTCGCTGCCGCTGCCCTCGGGCACCACGCGCGCGCCGCGGTGGCGGCACACGTTGAGAAAGGCCTGCACCTGCCCGCTCTCCTGGCGCACCAGCAGCAGCGGCACGCCGGTGTGAGTGAGCGACAGCCACGCGCCCGGCGAAGCGAGCGAGGCGCTGGCGGCCACCGGCTGCGGATGCCGCTGCAGCAGCCGCCGCTCGTCGCGTGCGATAGCCTCGTCGGTGTACTGGCCGACCGGCACGCGGTCGCCCTCCCCTTGCGCGTCGGCGCGCCCGGCCTGCAGGGCCGTGGTCGCTCGGCGATGGAGTTCGGCTGCGAAGTTCTCGCTCATCGGAGGCTTTCGGTTCGATGCGATGCAGCCCGGTGAGCTGCGCGATCGGCTCAGTCTACCGACTGACCAGTCGGTACGTCAACCGCCCCCCGGGAAGCGGTGGAAGCGGTATCAGGCCGGCTTGCGCAGGAAGCCCTGCTGCGCCCCATTGCGGTTGGGCGCGAAGCCGTTGGCCTGCAGCGTCTCTTCGGTGGTCTCGTAGAACACGCCGATCTTCATGATCTCGCGCGCCTGCTGCGCGGTGGCGATGGGGCGGCCGAACTCGGTCGCGATGCGCACGAGCTGCTTGATCTGCTCGACCGAGCTCATCTTGCCGGTGCGGGTCTGGTTCCACAGCACGTCCTCGATGCCGCAGCGCACGTGCAGGCCCAGGGCGATGCCGATCATGTTCACGGGCAGCACGTTGAGCACCGAGCTCTCGACCGTGACCACCGCACCGTCGGGTGCGGCGCGCAAAAAGTTGGCCAGGTTGTAGATGTTCGCCTGGTCCATGCCGCCGCTGATGGCCACCCAGTTCATCACCAGCGGCCCCTTGTAGACGCCGCGGCGGATCATGCGTTCGATGGTCTCGAAGCTGTTGATGTTGTAGCACTGGAACTCGCTCTGGATGCCCGCGGCCGTGAGGCGGCGGATGTGCTCTTCCACCCAGCTGGGGTTCGAGGGCACGATCATGTCCCGGTACGTCGAATACAGCCGCGGGTCGCCGCGCGACAGGCCCTTGAAGTCGTCCAGCCCCGCGTGCTCGGTCACGTTCATCTGCGTGGTGTTGACGGTCACCGTGACCTGGTCGGGCCGGGGCGTGAGCTCGGCCAGCATGTGGCGCGTGTCGTCGCTGAGCCACTTGGCGGCGGCGCCGTCGTCCTCGGGTGCGAAGCTGATGGAGCCGCCCACCTGGATGACCATCTCGGGCACGCGCGCACGCACGCCGGCGATCAGTTCGTTGAACATCGACAGGCGCTTGCTGCCCTTGCCGTTGGCCTCGCGCACATGCAGGTGCAGCACGGTGGCGCCGGCCTCGTAGCAATCGACCGCCTTCTGGATCTGCTCTTCCATCGTGACCGGAATGTCTTCCGGAAAGTCGGCGGGAATCCAGCCCGGCGCGTAGGGCGCGGCCGTGATGATCAGGGGCTGCTGGTTCTCGGGATACAGGTGGCCGTCGAGGAAATTCATGGGGTTGTCTCCGGTGAAAGGGTTGCGCTTGCAGCCAAAGTTTCTGGCGCAGCTGCGAAAACTTCTTGCTCATCGGGGGCGTGGTTTTGTCTTTTTGGGGCATTGAAACGGCGCACGCAAAGACAGGTTTCGCTGTCGCGATCCGGTAAGTGGCCGACGCGTGGCGCCAAGCATTCCCAGGAGGTGGCGCCGCAGAATCCGCACGCCTTTGTCTCTTCCACCTGAGGACGAACCATGTGTCTGCATCTGCTGCGAGCCTCCCTTCTCTTCCTGGCCGCGCTGTGCTGCGGCACGGCCTCGGCCCAGGCCTGGCCCGACAAGCCCATTCGGCTGATCGTTCCGGCGCCGCCGGGCGGCATCTCCGACGCGGCGGCGCGGCTGCTCGCCGAACAGCTGCGCACGAACCTCGGCCAGACCGTGCTGGTGGACAACAAGCCGGGCGGCTCCGCCGTCATCGCCGAGCGCGCGCTGATGGCCGCGCCGGCCGACGGCTACACGCTGATGGTCGGGCCGTCGAGCGTGCTGTCCGACATTCCGCTCACGGTGAAGACGCCCTTCGACCCGCTCAAGACCTTCACCTACGTCGGCGAGGTGACGGGCATGTTCCATGTGCTGGTGGCCAATGCCGGCTTCCCGCCGAACACGGTCAAGGACCTGCTGGCGCATGCCAAACAGCATCCGCGCTCGGTCAGCGTGGCCAACCTGAGCACGGGCACGCGCTCCAACCTGCTGGGCGAGATGCTGCGCGCGCGCAGCGGCAACGACATCCTCGTGGTGCCGTACAAAGGCTCGGCGCCGGCGCTGGTCGACCTCATGGGCAACCAGGTGCAGCTGACCTTCGAGGTGGTGAGCAACGTCACCTCGCTGATCCGCAGCGGCAAGATCAAGGCGCTGGCCGTGGCGTCGCCCAGGCGCTCGCGCTTCCTGCCCGACGTGCCCACCTTCGGCGAGTTGGGCCTGCCCGACTTCGTGATGCCCGACGCGAGCGTGGGCGTGTTCGTTCTCAGCAGCATGCCGCCGGCGCTGCAGGAGAAAATCCGCGCCGAGGTGGCCCGGACCGTGCAGGCGCCGAAGTTCCGCGAGGCGCTGCTCGCGCAGAACTACGATCCGCCGCGCGAGGCGACGCTGGTGCAGCTGCGCCAGACACTGGACGCCACGACCGCCCACAATCGGGCCATCATCGAGAAACTGCAACTCAAGATCAGCCCCGAGTGAACACGGGGCCCTTCCCACAGCCACCATGAAGCACCTCGGTCGACTGATGCGCAGCGCGAGCCTCAGCGGCTACGTGGAGCTGGTGCAGTCGCTCGGCCGCGACCCGCATGCCTTCATGCGCACCGTGGGGCTGAAGGCGCAGCTGCTCGAGCACCCCGAGACGCTGATCCCCGGCGACGCGGTGCGCGAGCTGCTCGAGATCACCGCGCGCGCCACGCGCACCGAAGACTTCGCGCTGCGGCTGGCGGCGCAGCGCAAGCTCTCGGCGCTGGGCCCCATCAGCGTCGTGCTCAAGGAAGAGCCCACGCCGCGCGACGCACTCGACACGCTGGGCCGCTACCTGAAGCTGGTGAACGCCTCGCTGAGCTTTCGCCTCGAGGACACGGGCGACATGGTCATCATCCAGGAAGACCTGCTGCCCAGCCCCGGGCTGCCGATGCGCCAGTCGATGGAGCTGGCCGTGGGCATCATGTTCCGCATCCTCGGCGAGCTCATCGATCCGCAGTGGCGCCCGCAGCAGGTGTGCTTCACGCACCGCCCGCCGGCGGACATGGCGGCGCACCGCGCCTTCTTCGGCCGCAACGTCAAGTTCAACCAGGATTTCAACGGCCTCGTGTGCCTGGCGGCCGACCTGCGCAAGCCGCGCGAATCGGGCGACCAGGGCGTGGCGCGTTTCGCGCGCGAGTACCTCGAAGCCGCGCTGAAAGACCGCGGCGAGAGCACGCGCGAAGCCTGCCGCGAACTCATCCTGGCGCTGATGCCCGGTGGCGGCTGCACGGCGCAGGAAGTGGCGCGGCACCTGCGCGTGGACCGCCGCACGCTGCACCGCCGGCTCGAGGCCGAAGGCCTCACCTTCAGCCGCCTGCTCGACGACGTGCGCTCCGACCTCGTGAAGCGCCACCTGCGCGACAGCGACCTGCCGCTGAGCGAGGTGGCGGAGCTGCTGGGGTTTTCAGGGCCCAGCAGCTTCAGCCACTGGTTCCGCCACCACTTCGGCTGCAGCGCCTCGCAGTGGAGCCGGCAGACGGCCGGCGCGGTGGCTCAGGGTGCGGTGCGCGCGTTCTGAACCAGGTCTTCGTGGCGCAGGGCATGCGCGATGCCCTCCAGCAGGCGCCAGGCGGCGCGCGTGAAACGCCTCGTCATCGCCATCGTCTTTCTTCTCAGGCCGCCTTGCGCAGGAAGCCCTGGTTGCCTCCGTTGCGGTTCGGCGCGAAACCGTTGGCGGCGAGCGACTCTTCGGCCGTCTCGTAGAACACGCCGATCTTCGAGATCTCGCGCGCCTGCTGCGCCGTGGCGATGGGGCGGCCGAACTGGCGCGAAATGGCCACCAGCTGCTCGATCTGCGCCACGGTGCCGATCTTGGCGGTGCGCGTCTGGTTCCACAGCACGTCCTCGGTGCCGCAGCGCACATGCAGGCCCATGGCGATGCCCATCATGTTCACGGGCAGCACGTTGCGCACCGAGCTTTCCACCGTGAGCACCGCGCCGTCGGGCACGGCGCGCACGAAGTTGGCCAGGTTGTAGATGTTCGGCGCGTCCATGCCGCCGCTGATCGCCACCCAGTTCATCACCAGCGGGCCCTTGTAGACACCGCGCCGCATGAGCCGTTCGACCGACTCGAAGCTGTTGATGTTGTAGCACTGGAAGGCGCTCTGGATGCCTGCCTTGGTGAGACGGCGGATGTGCTCCTCGACCCAGCCCGGCTGCGCCGGCACCGTCATCTCCTTGTAGGCCTCGAAGATGGCCGGGATCTCGCGCGAGGTGCCCTTGAAGTCGGCCAGCTCGGCGTGCTCGGTGACGTTCATCTGCGAGGTGTTGACCGTCACCGTCACCTGGTCGGGCGTGGGCTCCAGCTCGGCCAGCATGTGGCGCGTGTCGTCGCTCAGCCACTTGGCGGCAGCGCCTTCGCTCTCGGGTGCGAAGCTGATCGAGCCGCCCACCTGGATGATCATTTCGGGCACGCGCGCGCGCACGCCGGCGATCAGTTCGTTGAACTTCGAGAGGCGCTTGCTGCCCTTGCCGTCGAGTTCGCGCACGTGCAGGTGCAGCACGGTGGCGCCGGCGTTGTAGCAATCGACCGCCTTCTGGATCTGCTCTTCCATCGTGACCGGGATCTCGCCCGGGAAGTCGGAAGGAAGCCAGCCCGGTGCATAGGGCGCGGCGGTGATGATCAGCGGCTGCTGGTTTTCGGGAAAGAGGTGGCCGTCGAGGAAGTTCATGGCGTGCGTCTGTCAGGTTGCGATGCGGAAGTCGGATGTAGTGCCGCTCAGTACGGAACGTCGCCGACGATGCCGGCGCGTTCCATCTTTCGTGGCGCAGGCCAGTAGTCGTTCAGCGCGTAGTGCTGCGTGCTGCGGTTGTCCCAGACGACCACGTCGCCCGGCTGCCACGACCAGCGCACCTGGTACTCGGGAATGGTCGCGCGGCTGAGCAGGTAGTTCAGCAGCAGCGCCGCGCCCGGTGTCTTGTCGATGCCGTGGCGCACGTTCTCGGGGGTGCTGTAGTTCACGAAGTGGGTGGTGAAGCTGCCCACGTAGAGCACCTTCTCGCCGGTCTCGGGGTGCGTGCGCACCACGGGGTGCTCCACGGGCGGATGGTCCTGGCCCAGCTTGAGGCGCGCTTCCATCGGCATCACGGCGCCGAACGAATGCTCGATGCTGGCCTTGGCGCGCAGCTTGCCGATCTTCTGTTTGATCTCGTCGGGCAGCTCGTCGTGCGCCTGCACCATGTTCACCCAGATGGTGTCGCCGCCGACCTCGGGGCATTCGATGCAGCGCAGCACCGCGCCCATGGCGGGGCTCTGGCGCCACAGGCCGTCGCAGTGGTAGGTGTTCTCGTAGCTGTGCTTGTTGTCGCTGCGGTAGATGCGCACGAGGCCCGGGTGCTCGGGGTCGCTGCCGACCACGGGGTGGTCTTCCAGTTCGCCGAAGCAGCGTGCGAAGGCGACGTGCTCGGCGCGCTCGATGTCCTGGCCGCGGAAGAAAAGCACCTTGTGCTTGAGCAGCGCGGCGCGGATCGACGCAAAGCACTCGGGGTCGCGCGAGGCCTCGCCCAGGTGGACGTCCGAGATTTCGGCGCCGATGGACGGCGTGAGGGGTCTGATCTTCATGAGAGGTCTCCGATGGAATGGCGCG
The DNA here is from genome assembly GCF_059423605.1 of Variovorax sp. GW460-12-1-14-LB1. NCBI lineage: Bacteria > Pseudomonadati > Pseudomonadota > Betaproteobacteria > Burkholderiales > Comamonadaceae > Variovorax > Variovorax sp. GW460-12-1-14-LB1. Next base: position 76,254 of record NZ_JBWKYF010000020.1, on the reverse strand, counting down.
TGCCGCTCAGTTCGCCTGGATGCGGTACTTCTTGACGATGGCCGCGTTGCGCTCGGACAGCGCCTTCGTCTCGGCGATGAGCGCGGGCGTGTCGACGCTGAGCTCGGGCTCCAGGCCCACGTCGAGCAGCTTTTGCTGCACGGCGGGCGCCTGGCCGGCCTTCTCGATCGCGGCATGGAGCTTGGCCATCACGTCGGCCGGCAGCTTGGCCGAGCCGATGAAGCCGACCCAGCCGCGGAACTGCAGGTCGGGGTAGCCCAGTTCGGTGGTGGTGGGCAGGTCGGGCAGGAAGCGCGAGCGGGTCTTGCCGGTGAAGGCATAGGGGCGCAGCTTGCCGGCCTTGATGAGCGGCATCGAGGTGAGCATGCCGTCGAACATCAGGTCGACCTGGCCGCCCAGCAGGTCCTGCAGCGCGGGCGGCGAGCCGGGGTAGCCGATGTGCTGCAGGTCGAGCCCGGCGCGGTCGCTGAGGATGAGGCCCGCGTACTGCGACACGGTGCCGGGGCTGTAGCTGGCGAAGCTGGCCTTGCCCTTGCGCGTCTTCAGTTCAGCAACGAGGCCCTGGAAATCCTTGGCCGGGAAGTTCGCGGCCGTGACGAGCACCACGCCCGAGCGCGCCACCGAGCCGATGGGCACCACGTCCTTCAGCGGATCGAAGGGCATCTTCACGACCTGCGGCGTCTCGGCCAGCACGTTGCTGGCGGCCATCACGATGGTGTTGCCGTCGGCCGGCGCCTGCAGCATGGCCTGCAGGCCGATGGAGCCGCCCGCGCCGGGGCGGTTCTCGACGATCACGGGGCGGCCGATGTCCAGCGCCATCTGCTGCCCGACGACGCGGGCGACGATGTCCATCGTGCCGCCCGGCGGCGCGGGAACGATGAGCTTGACGGGCTTGTCGCCCAGCGCCCAGGCCCCGAGGGCCATCGAGCATCCGACCAGCGCCACGGCGGCGGCGCGTCCAAATTGCAGCAGTTTCATGGGGTGTCTCCGGTTGTTGTCTTGCAGGCCTCGGTGGGCCGATGCCGTCAGTATCCGGCGCACCCCGTCCGCATTTCTTGCTTTATTGGGGCATCGATTTGCCAATTTGGGACATCGCCAAGACCACGCTTCCCGCCGCCGCCACGCGCCGCAAGAATCCGTTCCATCCAGCCCCACACACCCCAGGAGACGCACCATGAACCAGGCCATCCGCTTCCACGAGACCGGCAGCGCCGACGTGCTCCAACTCGAACACGTCGAGGTCGGAGAGCCCGGCCCGGGCCAGGCGCGCGTGCGCCACAGCCTCATCGCGGTCAACTTCATCGACATCTATTTCCGCACCGGGCGCTATCCGCTCGCACTGCCCAACGGGCTCGGTTCCGACGCCGTGGGGGTGGTCGAGGCCGTGGGGCCGGGCGTGACCGACATCCGCGTCGGTGACCGCGTGGGCTATCTCATCGGGCCGCAAGGGGCGTATTCGCAAGTGCGCGTGATGCCGGCCGACGTGTTGATTCCGCTGCCCGATGGCATCTCCGATCGCACCGCCGCCACGCTGATGATGAAGGGCATGACGGCGCAGTACCTCTTTCGCCAGGTCTATCCGCTCAAGGGCGGCGAGACGATCCTGTACCACGCAGCGGCCGGCGGCGTGGGCCTCATCGCCTGCCAATGGGCGCGCGCGATGGGCGTGACGATGATCGGCACCGTGAGCACCGATGAGAAGGCTGCGGTCGCCAAGGCCAACGGCTGCACGCACACCATCGTGACTCCGCGCGAGAACATCGCCCAGCGCGTGCGCGAGATCACCGACGGCAAGGGCGTGCCGGTCGTGTACGACTCGGTGGGCAAGGACACGCTCGAGGCCTCGCTCGATTGCCTGCAGCCGCGCGGCACGCTGGTGAGCAACGGCACCTCGTCTGGCGCCGTGGTCCTCGACACCAAGCTGCTGGCGACGAAGGGCTCGATCTGGCTCACGCGGCCCGCGATGGTTCATTACATCCATCCACGCCCGCACATGCTCAGCATGGCCGACGAACTCTTCGACCACGTGCTGGCCGGCCGCATCGTGAGCGAGCCGCAGCAGAGCTTCGCACTGGCCGATGCCGCCGAGGCGCACCGCGCCCTCGAAGGCCGCAAGACCACCGGCGCCACCGTGCTCGTGCCCTGAGAACTGCCACGTGCGGACTTGCGATGTCCTCCCTGGTCCGCGCGGCAAGCCTCACCCACTACAGCGAGGTCGCCCGCGCCAGCGGCCTGGACCCGGTGCGCATGCTCCTGGACGCCGGCCTGAACCCCCGCGTGCTGGACGAGCCCGACCTGATGATTCCGGTCGACCGCGTCGCCGCGCTGCTGCAGGCCTCGGCCGAGCGTTCGGGCAACGACAGCTTCGGGCTGTGCATGGCCGAGGGGCGGCGGCTGTCGAACCTCGGGGCCGTCGGCCTGCTGGTGCGCGAGCAGCCGACGCTGCGCGATTCGCTCGACGTGCTGATGCGCTACCAGCCGCTGCTCAACGGCTCGCTGTCGCTGATGGTCGAGGCCTTCGGCCAGGTGGTGGTCATCCGCGAGGAAGTGCAGCCCGGCAAGGCGCACCGCGCCACGCGCCAGCGCATCGAACTGGCGCTGGGCGTGATGCTGCGCCTGCTGCGGCAGTTTCTCGGCGCCGACTGGCAGCCCCGGCGCGTGTGCCTGGCACACCCCGCGCCGCGCGACCTGCGCACGCACCACCGCGTGCTGGGCGCGGCCGTCGCCTTCGACCAGGACTTCCACGGCATCGTCTGTGCGCGCGACGACCTGGACACGCCCAACCCCTCGGCCGACCCGGCCATGGCGCGCTATGCGCGGCAACTGCTCGACGCGGCGGCGCCTGCGTCCGGCGACGCGCTGCCGGGCGACGTGCGGCGCGCGGTGCTGCTGCTCCTGCCCAGCGGGCGCTGCAGCATCGCGCAGGTGTCGGCGCACGTGGGCGTGGAATGCCGCACGATCCAGCGCCGGCTGGCGGACGACGGCCAGAGCTTCTCGGCCATCGTCAACGACGTGCGCAAGGAGCTCGCCGTGCGCCATGTGCTGGAGGGCGACCGCCCGCTGGCCGAGGTCGCGGGCCTGCTGGGCTTCTGCGCGCCCAGCGGGCTGTCGCGCTGGTTCCATGCGCAGTACGGCTGCAGCGCGAAGGCCAGCCGCGCGCGGCGGGGGGCGCCGCGCCGCGCTTCGGCCTCGCGCGATTGACGTGGAGAATCGGGCCCGTTCTTCCCTCCACGAGCACGAACGAGCCTTGGCCACTTTCCCGCCCCCCGATGCGAGCGGCGCCCCGCGCGACCTGCTGCTCAAGGTGACGCCGCCCCGTGTCCCGCGTCACCTGGTCTCGCGCGCGCGGCTCCTGTCGAGCGCCGACGCGCTGCGCGACCACGCGGTGTGCGTGGTGCAGGCGCCCTCGGGTTTCGGCAAGACCTCGCTGCTGGCGCAATGGCGGCTGGAGTACCTGGGCCTGGGCGTGCCGGTCGGCTGGGTCTCGGCGCAGAGCCAGGACGACCCGGGCCGGCTGGTGCAGAGCCTGGCGCTGGCGCTGCGCGTCGCCATGGGGCGCCCCGCGTTCGGGCGCAGCCTGTTCCAGGACGACCGGCCCGGCACGCTCGGCAGCGTCACGGCGCTGCTGGCCGAGCTGGCGCAGGCGGCCTTGACCGTGGTGCTGGTCATCGACGAGGCCGACCGTCTGCCGCCGGCCTCGCGCGAGGCGCTGGCCTACCTGCTGCGCAACGCGCCGCCCAACGTGCGCACGCTCATTGCCACGCGCCCCGACGGCCGGCTCGACATCGAGGACCTCGTGGCCTACGGGCAGTGCGTGGAGATCGGCCCGGCGCTGCTGAAGTTCAGCCTCGACGAGACGCTGCAGCTGGTGCAGGCGCGCTTCGGCGCGCGCGTCGACCGCAACACCGCCGCCCGGCTGCACGAGCTGACCGAAGGCTGGCCGCTGGGCCTGCAGCTGGCCACGACCATCATCGCGCGCGGGGCCGACGCGCACGCCGCGCACACGGTGCTGGGCGACATGACGGCCGCCGCCGGCGAGCTGCAGGGCGAGCTGGTGCGGCTGCTGCTGGTCAACCTCGACCCCCAGGATCGCGACTTCCTGGCCCGCATCGCCGTGCTCGACCTGCTGCATCCCGAGCTGTGCCGTGCCGTCTCCGGCGTCGACGACGCCGCGGCGCGGCTGGCGCGGCTGAGCAACGACACGCCGGTGTTCGCCGCCGCCGAAGGGGGCGAGTGGCTGCGCATGCATGCGCTGGCGCGCGACGTGCTGCGCCAGCGTTTTGCCGCGCTCGACGCCGCCGAGCAGGTGGCGGCGCATGCGCGCGCCGCGCAGTGGCTGGCCGCGCACGAGCTGCTCGACGAGGCCGCCCACCACGCGCTGAGCGCGGGCCAGCACCAGACCGCCTACGAGCTCGCGGAGCGCAGCCTGTACGAATCGCTCATGCGGCGCGGCCGGCAGGCCACGGTGCTCGAGTGGATGGCGCAGATGCCGGCCGACGAACTCGACCGCCGCCCGCGCCTGCTGCTGGCCGCGGCATGGACGCTCGCATCGAGCGAGCGGCATGAAGAAGCCGGCCGCTTCGTGGCGCGCATCCTAGCGCAGCCCGGCGTGAGCGATGCGCTGCGCTGCGAATGCGCGCTGATCCTCGGCGGCGCCGCCGTGTTCGCGGACGACCCCGACCGCTTCGTCGAACTGCATGCACCCTGGACCGAGGCCGTGCCGCTGACCGACCCGCTGCTGCTGCAGTCGCATGCCAATCGCATGGCCTACCGCGCGCTGCTCGAGGGCGAGCCGGCGCTCGCGCGCCTGCGCCAGCAGCAGGCCCTGCGCGGGCACCCGGGCCACGGCGTCGACTACATCCGGCGCTGGAGCGAGCTGGTCATCGGCCTGAGCTATGCGTGGGAAGGCCAGGTGCTGCTGGCCGAGCAGCTGCTGCGCCCCGCCGTGGCCGGCGCCGAGGCCGAGATGGGTCGGCGCCACCGCTTCAGCTGCAACCTGGCCGCGCTGCTCGCGTCGGTGGCCTGGGAGCGCGACCTGCCGGGCGACGCCGCCACGCTGCTGGCCGACCGCCTCGACGTGCTGGAGCACAGTGGCCTGCCCGAATCGCTGCTGCAGGCCTACCGCACGGCGGCGCGCATCGCGGCGGCCGAAGGCGCCGAGCACCGCGCGCTGGAACTGCTGGACGCGCTGGACGCGGCCGGCGCCGCGCGGCGCCTGCCGCGGTTGCGCATCGCCAGCCTGGCCGAGCAGGTGCGCCTGCATGCGCAGCGCCACCGCGCCCAGACCTGCCGCGAACTGTGCGAGCGCATCGACGCGCAACTGGCCGACCCCGCGCTGCCGCAGGGCCCGCTGTGGCGGCGCAGCGTGGAAGCATTGCGCGACGTGGCGCGCGCCCACGCGGCCATCGCCGCGCGCGACTGGCCCGACGCCCTCGCGAAGCTGGCGCGTGCCGACGAACAGGCGCGCCAGCGCAAGCAGGGCGGCCTGCACATCGAGCTGCTGGGCCTGCGCGCGCTGGCGCTGGAGCGCTGCGGCCAGCCGGCGCAGGCGCTGCTGCGCGAGGCCATGGACCTGGCGCGCGCCTACGGGCTGCAGCGCGTGTTCTCCGACGCGCACCCCGAGCTGGGCGCCTGGGTCGGAACGCTCGCGGCCGAGGGCGCGCAGGCCGAGATCGCGGTCGCGCCGCTCGCGCCTGCCGTGCCGCCTGCGCCCGCGCCTGCGGCACCGGCGTCGCCCGGCGCCGTGCTCACGCCCAAGGAGGGCGAGGTGCTGGTGCTGCTGGCGCGCAACCTGTCGAACAAGGAAATCGGGCGCGCCATGCAGGTGGGCGAAACCACCGTCAAGTGGCACGTGAAGAACCTGTTCGCCAAGCTCGACGCGGGCACGCGCACGCAGGTGGTGCAACGCGCGCGCATCCTGGGGCTGCTCGCCGCCGGGCACTGAGGGCTCGCCGCCAGGCACTGAGGGTTTCTCCCTCCCCTTTCGGCCTGGGTCCCCCTCCTGCGAGGAGGGGGCGCGCGCAGGGGGCCCGACCTATTCTTGCTTCCAGCACGGTCACCGCCGCACAGCGCCCCCCCCCGACCGGCACAGGAGACAAGACACATGGGTTCCACGATCCAGCCAGGCCTCTCGAACGGGGCCCCCGCCGTGCACACGCGCGGCCTCCAGGTCCACCCCGTGACCTGCGCCATCGGCGCCGAGCTGCGCCACGTGTCGCTGGCCGAGGCCTCGCGCGACGCCGGCCTGGCGGCCGAGATCCGCGCGCTGCTGGTGCAGCACAAGGTGCTGTTCTTCCGCCAGCAGGAACTCACGCGCGCCGAGCACGTCACCTTCGCCCGCCACTTCGGCGAGCTCGAGGACCACCCCGTGGTCGGCAGCGACCCCGAGCACCCGGGCCTGGTGCGCATCTACAAGAACCCCGAGACGCCGGTCGACCGCTACGAGAACAGCTGGCACACCGACGCCACCTGGCGCGAGAAGCCGCCCTTCGGCTGCGTGCTGCGGTGTGTCGAATGCCCGCCGGTGGGCGGCGACACCATGTGGGCCAACATGGCGCTGGCCTTCGAGAAGCTGCCCGCGCACATCCAGCAGCAGATTGCCGGGCTGCGCGCGCGCCACAGCATCGAGGCCACCTTCGGCGCCGCGATGCCGATCGAGAAGCGCCTGGCGCTGAAGGCCCAGTTTCCCGACGCCGAGCACCCGGTGGTGCGCACGCACCCCGACACGGGCGAGAAGATCTTGTTCGTCAACGGCTTCACGACCCACTTCACCAACTTCCACACGCCGGCCAACGTGCGCTACGGGCAGGACTACCAGCCCGGCGCCGCCCTGCTGCTGGCCTACCTCGTGAGCCAGGTGCAGATCCCCGAGTACCAGGTGCGCTGGCGCTGGCAGCCGGGCGACGTGGCCATGTGGGACAACCGTTCGACCCAGCACTACGCGGTCATGGACTACCCGCCCTGCCATCGAAAGATGGAACGCGCCGGCATCGTCGGCGACGCGGTCTTCTGAACGGGCGCCGCGCCCTCCCCTTTTCTCTCTTTCCTTTTCACCGAGGTTCCCGCCATGAATTTTCTCGACGGCCATCTGTTCCCCGAAAACCAGCAGCCGCTGGTCATCACCGCCGCGCCCTACGCACCGTCGTGGGTGCCTGCCGACTTTCCGGAAGACATCCCCGTCACCATGGAGCAGCAGATCCAGAAGGCGGTCGATTGCTACAACGCCGGCGCCACCGTGCTGCACCTGCACGTGCGCGAGCTCGACGGCAAGGGCAGCAAGCGGCTGTCGAAGTTCAACGAGCTGATCGCCGGCGTGCGCAAGGCCGTGCCCGAAATGATCATCCAGGTCGGCGGCTCGATCAGCTTCGCCCCCGAGAGCGAAGGCGCCGCCGCCAAGTGGCTGAGCGACGACACGCGCCACATGCTGGCCGAACTGGAGCCCACGCCCGACCAGGTGACGGTGACCATCAACACCTCGCAGATGAACGTGGTCGAGCACTGGGACGACGCCGACACCCGGGGCACCTCGATGGAAGACCCCGAGGTCTACCGCGCCTACAAGGAAATGACCGTGCCCGCGCAGCCGGGCTGGGCCGAGGAGCACATCCGCCGCCTCACCAAGGCCGGCATCCAGAGCGCCTTCCAGTGCTACAACATCAACAGCTTCGACTCGGTCGAGCGGCTGATGCGCCGCGGCGTCTACAAGGGCCCGCTGGTCATGAACTGGGTGGCCATCGGCGGCGGCATGGACGTGCCCAACATCTACAGCCTGGCCAACTTCGTGCGCGCCGTGCCCGACGGCGCGGTGCTCACGGTGGAAAGCTCCATGCGCAACGTGCTGCCCGTGAACATGATGGGCATCGCCATGGGCCTGCACGTGCGCTGCGGCATCGAGGACAACCTCTGGAACCAGTCGCGCTCCGCCAAGATGGGCACGGTGGCGCAGGTCGAGCAGCTGGTGGCCATCTCGCGCCAGTTCGGCCGCCCCATCGCCACCGCCAAGCAGGCGCGCGAGATTTCCAAGATCGGCGTGTTCTACGACACCGTCGAGGAATCGCTGGCGGCCAACGGCTTCGCGCCGAACCGCAACGGCGCGCAGCAGGGCTTCCTGCGCAAGGCGGCCTGAGCACCGCACACCCCCGGCACCAGAACACCTGGAGACATCGCGATGAAAAAAACCCACAACATCCTTCGCCGCCTGAAGCCCTGGGCAGCCGCCCTGGCCGCCGCGCCCCTGCTCGCCCATGCCTGGACCACCAAGCCGGTGCGGATCGTGGTGCCGGCGCCCGCGGGCGGCACCATGGACGTCGTGGCGCGCGTGTTGTCCGACGCGATCTCGGCCGAGATCGGGCAACCGGTGATCGTCGACAACAAGCCGGGCGCCGGTGGCGCCATCGGGGTGCAGGCGCTCAACAGCGCACCGCCCGACGGCCAGACCATCATGTTCATGGTCAGCAACATCCTGACCGAGATTCCCCTGGTGATGAAGACCAGCTTCGACCCGGTCAAGGACGTGAAGCCGGTGACCATGGTGGCGCGCTCGGCGATGGTGCTGGTGAGTGCGCCGTCGGTGCCGGCGAACGACCTGAAAGGCCTCATCGCCTACCTGAAGACCGGCAAGGGCAGCCCGGGCAGCTACGCCTCGTACTCCGCGGGCACCAGCTCGCACTACGCCGGCGCCATCTTTGCCCGCAAGGCGGGGCTGGACCTGCAGCACGTGCCGTTCCCGGGCTCGCCGCCGGCGCTGCAGAACCTGATGGGCAGCCAGGTCGACATCCTGTTCGACGGCATCGTCACGTCGCTGCCGCTGATCAAGGCCGGCAAGGTGAAGGTCTTCGGGGTCGGGGCCAAGACCCGGCTGGCCCAGCTGCCGGACGTGCCCACGATGGCCGAGCAGGGCTTCGACGAGATCGACTTCTCGAACTGGGCCGGCGCCATCGTGTCGGCCAGGATGCCCGACGACCTCGTCAAGCGGATCAATGCGGTCCTCACGAAAGCCGCCTCCTCGCCGAAGGTGCGGGAGCGGCTCATCGCGCAGAACTTCGTGCCGATGACCAGCGAGAGCCCCGAGCAGCTCGCGAAGATCACGCATGACGAGTACGAGCGCAACGCGCGGATCGTCAAGACCTACAACATCCAGCTCAACCAGTGAGGGTGCAGGCCGACATGACTGGTCCCACCGTCCTCATCGTTCCCGGCCTGCGCGACGCCGTCGCCAGCCACTGGCAGACCCTGCTCGCCGCACGCCTGCCGCGCGTGCGCGCGGTGCCGCCCATGGGCCGCGACGACCTCGACTGCGCCGCGCGCGTGGCGGCCATCGAGCGCGAGGCGCAGGCGGTCGAGGGGCCGCTGGTCGTCGTGGCGCACAGCGGCGGCGTGGTGATGCTGGCGCACTGGGCGCAGCGCACGCGCCGGCCGGTGCGCGGCGCCCTGCTGGCCACGCCGCCCGACTTCGAACGGCCGATGCCCGAGGGCTACCCCAGCGTCGAGGCCCTGCGCGCCGGCGGCTGGCTGCCCGTGCCCAGCGGGCCGCTGCCGTTCCCGAGCATCGTGGCGGCCAGCCGCAACGACCCGCTGGCGCCGTTCGATCGCGTGGTGCAGATGGCGCAGGGCTGGGGCAGCCGCCTGGTCGACCTCGGCGAGGTCGGCCACCTCAACCCCGCCTCGGGCTACGGCGAATGGCCGGGCGCGCAGGCCTTCATCGACGAACTCTCGGCGGGCTGAAGCCTTTCTGCCCGCCTGCCCTTCCTACCGAAAGAAATTCCCATGGTCCAAGCCATCCGCTTCCACGAGACCGGCAGCGCCGACGTGCTCAAGCTCGAAAACGTCGAGGTCGGTGAACCCGGCCCGGGCCAGGCGCGCGTGCGCCACAGCCTCATCGCCGTCAACTTCATTGACATCTACTTCCGCACCGGGCGCTATCCGCTCGCACTGCCCAACGGCCTCGGTTCCGATGCCGTGGGCGTGGTCGAGGCCGTGGGGCCGGGCGTGACCGATATCCGCGTGGGTGATCGCGTGGGCTACCTCATCGGGCCGCAAGGGGCGTATTCGCAAGTGCGTGTGATGCCGGCTGACGTGTTGATCCCGCTGCCCGATGGCATCTCCGATCGCACGGCCGCCACATTGATGATGAAGGGCATGACGGCGCAGTACCTGTTCCGGCAGGTCTATCCGCTCCAGGGTGGCGAGACGATCCTGTACCACGCTGCCGCTGGTGGTGTCGGCCTCATCGCCTGCCAGTGGGCGCGCGCCATGGGCGTGACGATGATCGGCACCGTGAGCACCGACGAGAAGGCTGCGGTCGCCAAAGCCAACGGCTGCACGCACACCATCGTGACCTCGCACGAAAACATCGCCCAACGTGTGCGCGAGATCACCGAGGGCAAGGGCGTGCCCGTCGTGTACGACTCGGTCGGCAAAGACACGCTGGAGGCTTCGCTCGATTGCCTGCAGCCGCGCGGCACTTTGGTGAGCAACGGCACCTCGTCGGGCGCCGTGGTCGTCGATTCGCAGGTCCTGGCGGCCAAGGGCTCGATCTGGCTCACGCGGCCGGCGATGGTGCACTACATCCACCCGCGCCCGCACATGCTGTCGATGGCCGACGAGTTGTTCGGCCACGTGCTGGCCGGCCGCATCGTGAGCGAACCGCAGCAGAGCTTCGCACTGGCCGACGCCGCCGAGGCACACCGCGCGCTCGAAGGCCGCAAGACCACCGGCGCCACCGTGCTCGTGCCCTGAGGTTTTCATGACCGCCTTGTCTGTCGCCGCATGGCCGGCGCGCGGCCGCCTGCTCTTTCCGGGCGTGCTCGCCTGCGCGGTGGTCGCCGCCGCGTCCACCTTTCTGTCGCAGCACTACGGTGCGCCGGTGATGCTGTTCGCGCTCATCCTCGGCATGGCGATGAACTTTCTTTCGGCCGAAGGCCCGTGCAAGCCCGGCATCGAGTTCACCGCGCGCCATGTGCTGCGCTGGGGCGTGGCGCTGCTGGGGCTGCGCATCACGGCCGCGCAGGTGGTGGCGCTGGGCTGGCACCCGGTGCTGCTGGTGGCGGTGTCGCTGGTGCTGACCATCGGGGTGTCGATGGTGGTGGCGCGGCTGATGGGCTTCAACGTGCTGTTCGGCCTGCTCAGCGGCGGCGCCACCGCGATCTGCGGCGCCTCGGCCGCGCTGGCGCTGGCCGCGGCGCTGCCGCCGCATCCGCTGAAGGAACGCGCCACGCTGTTCACGGTGGTGGGCGTGTCGGCGTTGTCGACGCTCACGATGATCGCCTACCCCCTGATCGCGCGCGCCCTGGGCATGGACGCGCACACGGCCGGCGTGTTCCTGGGCGCCACCATCCACGACGTGGCACAGGTGGTGGGCGCGGGCTACGGCATGTCGCAGGCCACGGGCGACACGGCCACGCTGGTCAAGCTGATGCGCGTGGCGGCGCTGCTGCCCGTCATCCTGTTCGCCGTGATGTTCACGCGCGCCACCGGCAAGGCCGTGGGCGGCCAGCGCCCGCCGCTGCTGCCGTGGTTCGCGGTGGCCTTCGCCGCGCTGGTGGCGCTCAACAGCACGGGCTGGCTGCCGCCCCCGCTCAGCACCGCGGGCAGCGACCTGTCGCGCTGGTTCCTGGTGGCGGCCATGGCCGGCATCGGCATGAAGACGCAGCTGCGCGAGCTGGTCGACGTGGGCCTCAAGCCGGTGGTGCTGATGGTCGGCGAGACCATCTTCATCGCCGCGCTGGTGCTCGCGCTGCTGCGCTGGGCGCCCTGACACGCAGCCTCCACGACGACAGAGACGACAACACACACAACAACCAGGAGACAAGACCATGAAGAAGAAGACCCTCATCGCCGCCACGGCCGCGACCCTCGCTGCAGGCGCCTCCCTCGCCCAGTCCTCGCTCACGCTGTTCGGCGTGATGGACGCGGGCGTGAGCCACTACCGCACCACCAGCAGTTCGTACAACCCGCTGCGCCCGGCCGAGCTGCGCCAGAGCCAGACCGTGCTGTCGCCCTCGGGCAATGCGTCGAGCCGCATCGGCTTTCGCGGCACCGAGGACCTGGGCGGCGGGCTGGCCGCGAGCTTCTGGCTGGAGGCGCCGCTGAGCAACGACACGGGCAGCGGCATCACCAACTTCGGACGCCGCTCCACGCTCAGCCTCAGCGGGCCCTTCGGTGAAGTGCGCCTGGGCCGCGACTACACGGCCTCGTTCTGGAACGACGCCGTCTTCGACCCCTTCAGCGTCAACGGCGTGGGCACCAACCTGATCGCGGTGGTCAACAGCAACATCGCGGCCTCGCGCGCGCTGGCCACGGGCGGCCTGCTGAACGGCGGGCTCTCCGCGGGCACCGACAGCTACCTGCGCACGAGCAACGCCATCAGCTACTTCCTGCCGCCGAACCTGGGCGGCTTCTACGGCCAGGTGCAGTACGCGCTGCACGAGAACACCAAGGTCAGCAACACGCCCGACAGCCCCTCGCAGCGCGGGCGCTACGTGGGCGGGCGCATCGGCTGGGCCAGTGGCCCGGCCGACGTGGCGCTGGGCTACGGCGAGAGCACGCTGGCCAGCGCCGCCGCGCAGAGCGAGAAGATCAAGAGCCTGAACCTCGGCGCCTCGTACGACTTCGGCGTGGTGAAGGTGTTCGGCGAGTGGTCGCGCGTGCGCGACGTGCGCCACAGCGCCGCGCCCTTCGCGAACGGCGCGCTGCATCTGAGCGACCGCTACGACGGCCTCATGGCCGGCGTGAACGTGCCGCTGGGCGCGGGCGTGGTGCGCGCCTCGTATGCACGCGTGCGCTTCGTCAACGGCTTGGGCCTGCCCGACGGCAATTCGTCGGTCAACAAGCTGGCGCTGGGCTACGTGCACAACCTCTCCAAGCGCACGGCGCTGTATGCCTCGGTGGCGCGCATCCACATCGCCAACGGCCGCAACAACCCGACCGTGATGGGCGTGACGCCGCTGGTGCTGAGCCTGCCGGCGATCTTCCCGCAGCCGGCCTACGCGACCACCAACGGCATGCAGCCGCACCGCGCGCTGGGCTACGACGTTGGTATTCGCATGGCGTTCTGAGCGCCTGACAACAGCGGCGGCGCCCCCGCGCCGTCGCTTCGGTGTGGCACGATCCACGGATGCTTCAACCGTCCCGCCGCATCCCGTACCGCACCTGGCCGGGCGCGCTCGCGATCCTCCTGGCCATTGCCGCGTACGTCGGCGGCCTGACCTTCTGGAACAACCACACGCCCGGCAGCCGGCCGCTGCCCGCGGGCGAGACGGTGTCGGTCGCCCACGCACGCTTCGAGCCCGCGCCGGGCTGGCAGATGGACGTGTCGCGCTCCAAGGCCGGCCAGTCGCTCATGCTCTTCAAGGGCGGCCACAAGTTCCTCGTGACCACGCGCCTGTGGATGGGCGGGCCCGACGGCCCCATGGTGCGCCAGCAGCGGCTCATGGAGCGCGGCCAGGGCCTGACCGTCGAAGGCGACGTGTCCGACTTCGTCACCGGCTGGGGCCTGCAGGGCAAGACCTTCGCCTACTACGGCGCCAAGCTCGCCGGCCGCTTCTGGCAGGTGGTCGACACGCCGCGCCGCTCGCTGGTGCAGATCGACGTGTACGGCCCCACCGACGGCTTCAACGAAGCGCTGGCCGACGCCCGCAGGATGCTCGACTCGATGGACCTGGAGGCACCGCTGTGAGCACCACCACCGAAGCCACTGAAGCCACTGTTGCGACCCAGGAAGACGCCGACTGGCCCATCGGCACCGACTCGTTCTTCCAGCCGCAGCGCGCCGCCTTCTGGCTGCTGGCCGCGCTAATCCTCAACGGCCTGTTCTACACGGTCTCGATGTTCTCGCTGGGCTTTCGCGTGGTGCCCGTCACCGCGCTGCTGGGCCTGCTGGTGTGGGGTGGCTACACGGCGGCCTTCGTGCTGTTTTTCCGCACGCTCGACCTGCTGGAGCAGCACCCGCCCGAGGCCTACGTGCTGGCCTTTGCGTGGGGCGGGCTGGGCGCGGTGTACTTCGCGGCGCCGGCCAACATCGCCATCCAGAGCCTGTGCGCCAAGCTGGTGTCGCCGGAGTTCGTGGCGGCGTGGGGGCCGGCCATCGCGGGGCCGATCACCGAAGAGTTCCTGAAGCTCGCGGGCGTGATCCTGCTGGTGCTGATCGCGCGCAACCAGTTCGAAACGTATCTGTCGGTGCTGATCGTCGGCGCCATGGCCGGGCTGGGCTTCCAGGTGATCGAGAACCTGAGCTACACAGTGAACAGCGCCGTGAACTTCCCGCTCGAGAACCAGGTGTACCCGGTGCTCTACCACCTGCTCATGCGCGGGCTGCTGAGCGGGCTGTGGAGCCACGCGGCCTACACGACGATCGCCTCGTTCGGCGTGGCGTGGTTCCTGCTGAACCCGCAGCGCTCGCTGGCCGCGCGCATCGGCTGTGCCCTCTTCTACTTCGCGCTGGCGTGGGCCATGCACTTCATCTGGAACTCGCCGCTGCTCGAAGACCGTTTCGACGACGGCTTTGTCGGCATCGCGCTGCTGCTCATCGTCAAGGGCATTCCGGTGGTGATCGCCGCCGCCTTCGTCTGGCGCGCCGCCGCGCGCGAGAACGGCACCTACCTGCACGCGCTGGCGGCCTACTTCGTGCCCGAGCGCGAGCTGATCCGCGACGACGAATGGGTGCGCCTGGGCGCGCCGCTGCTGCGCTACCGCGTGCGCCGCGACATGGGCAAGGAATTCGGACAACGCGCCCGGCGCCTGAAGGCACAGCTGCAGCGCGAGCAGCTGCGGCTCATCCTGAAGGCCGGCACGCATGGGCGCGGGCCGCAGACGCGGCGCCATGAAGTGGCGGTGCGCCGCCTGCGGGCCGAGCTCGACCTGCTCACCCGGCCCCAGGGCTGAGGGCCGTTGCGCTTACTTCGCCGGCAGGTACAGGCGCGGATCGACGGCCTTGCCGCGGTAGCGGATCTCGAAGTGCAGCTTGGCGCGGCCGCCCTCGGCCGGGCCGATCTCGGCGAGCTTCTGGCCGCGCTGCACGCGCTGGCCCTGCTTCACGCCCACGGTGCCCACGTTGGTGTAGATCGACATGTAGGAGCCGCCGTGGTCGACCATGATCACGCTGCCGTAGCCCCGCATCGTCTCCGTCGCGGCCACCGAGCCGGCGCCGATCGCGTGCACGGGCTCGCCGCTGCTGCCGCCGATGTCCAGGCCCTTGTTGCTGTTGCCGTTGAAGCCGGCGATGACCGCGCCTTGCGTCGGCCAGCCCCAGTCGCTGCGCCGCGACGCGGGCGGCACCACGGGGTCGCGCTCGCGGGGGGCGGGCGCGGGCTTGGCTTTTTCGGCACTGCCGCTGCTGCTGCTGCGCGGCGGGGGCGTGGCAGCCCCTATCGTGGCGCCGCCGGGCGGCACCACGCGCAGCACCTGGCCGGCTTCGAGCTGGTCGGGGTCCTTGATCTGGTTCCAGCGGGCGATCTCGGCCGTCGTCCGGCCGTGCCGCTGCGCGATGCGGTAGAGCGTGTCGCCCGTCTGCACGACGTACTCGCCGGGGCCCGCCACCGGCGTGCTGGGCGTGGTGGAGCATGCGCCCACCAGCAATGCCGCCGTCAACGCGGCGCACGCGCCCCATCTTCTCCCTGTCACAACCACGCGCTGAGTCCTTTCTGATTCATCCGGATCGCGCGACCTCGCGGGGCGAGGCGCGCCTGAACAATCCGGCAAGGCTACCAGCAGTCGTTGCGCGGACATTGCGTCCGCGGGAGCGCCCCTATTTCTTCGGCTGCAGCAGCTGCTGCAGGTTGGCCATGTTCTCGTTCAGGCGGTCCTGCACCACCTTCCAGCTGTTGTTGCGCGCCTGCGCTTCCAGCTGCGCCAGTTCGCGGAAGTTGTCGACGGCCTGCTGCACGCCGCGCTGCGCGACCTCGGCCTGTTTGGAGATCGCGTCCTTGCCGGTGGCGTCCTTCAGCGCGTCCTGCCACTGGGCCAGCGTGTCGCGCAGGATCTCGCCGCGCCGCTGCGCCAGCGACTGGATGCCTTCGTAGGCCTGCCGGTTGGCCTCGGCCAGGGCCTCCATGTCCTTGCGCTGCCACTCCACGAGCGCGCCGACGTCCACGCCGGGCAGCTTGAGCTGCTCGATCAGCTTGCTGAAGTCCTCCATCGACGGCAGCGCCGTGGGAAAGAGCGGGTTGGCGTTGGCTGCGGTCTTGCTGGTTGCCATGGATCGAATCTCCTTGTGTGAATGAAATAGCGGGTAACAAAAAAATCAGGCCGTCGCGAGCTGCGAGCGGCGCGCGGCGGCGGGCCGCATCACGCGCAGCAGCACCACGCCGGACAGCAGCCACAGCCCGATCGCCAGGAACATGCTGTTGTCCGAACTGCCGGTGGCGGTGGTGATCCACGCGGTGATCACCGGCATCACGGCGGGCCCGAGGTTGCCCAGGCTGCTGATCAGCGCGATGCCGCCGGCCGCCGACTTGCGCGGCAGGTACTCGCTGATGGCCGCGAAGAAGATCGGCGTGTTGGCCGACTGGCCGATGCTCATGACCGCGAGGCCCGCCAGCGCCAGCACCAGGTTGCCGCCGCTGAACACGGCCACCAGCAGGCCCGCCGAGGCCAGCGCCACGCAGAAGAAGAAGTGCTTGCGCCGCTCCAGGTGCTTGTCGGAACTGCGCCCGACGAACACCATGCCGATGGCGCCGAAGACCGCCGGGATGGCCGACAGCAGGCCGACCATGAACACGTCGCCCACGCCCCAGTTCTTGATGAGCGTGGGCACCAGGAACACCAGCGTGTAGTTGGCGCCCAGGAACAGGAAGTACACGAAGGCCATCGTGAACACCTTGGGGTCGCGCAGCAGCGCCCAGAACGAGCCGTGCGAGGCGGTCTCCACCGCATGCGGCTCGTTGTCCAGGTGGTTGCGCAGCGCGACCTTCTCGGATGGCGTGAGCCAGCCGGCCTGCTCGGGCTTGTCCTTGAGGTAGAAGAACGCGACGATGCCCAGCACCGAGGCCGGCAGCCCCTGCACCACGAACAGCCACTGCCAGCCGTGGTGGCCGCCCAGGCCGTTCATGTACTTCATGATCCAGCCCGACAGCGGGCCGGCCAGCAGGTAGCCGATGGCGGTGGCCGTCATGAAGATCGAGATCACCTTGCAGCGCCGCGCCGAGGGGTACCAGTAGGTGAGGTACAGGATGATCCCCGGGAAGAAGCCCGCCTCGAACGCGCCCAGCAGGAAGCGCAGCACGTAGAACTGCGTGGTGGTCTCCACGAACATCATGGCCGAGGCCACGAGCCCCCAGCAGAACATGATGCGCAGCAACGTCTTGCGCGCACCGATCTTCTCGAGCATGAGGTTGCTGGGCACCTCGAAGAGGAAGTAACCGATGAAGAAGATGCCCGCGCCCAGCGCATAGGCCTCGTTGCTGAAGTCCAGCGTCTGCTTCATCTGTAGCTGCGCGAAGCCGATGTTGATGCGGTCGATGAAGGCGACGATGTAGCAGAGGATCAACAGCGGCAGCAGATGCCAGCTGACCTTCGAAAACAAAGCCTCGTCCGCCGCGTTGTACGGCGCGCGGGCGGGGGCCTGCGCAGAAGTGGGGGTCATGGTCTTGCTTTCCTTTGGGGTCGGTCGGTGAAGGAATCGGCGGGAAGGCTAGGCAGCGGCGGCGGCGCGCTTGCCCTTGGCGGGAGCAGCCGGCTTGCGCGGCGTGCGGGGCTTCTTGCTGGCGGGTGCGGCAGCAGTGGCAGCCGCACGCGGCTTGGCGGCGGCCGGCGCCTTCGCGCGGCGCGGAGCCTTGGCGGGCACGGCCTCGGTTGGCGCCTCTTTCGCGACCGCCGGCTTGGCCGCCGCCTCGACGCTCGGCAGCCGCTCGATCTGCCGCAGCGCCGCGCGCAGGTGGCCGATCAGCTCGTACGACTCTTCCTGCGACAGGATGCGGCGGCAGGCCGTGAGGCCGAAGTCGAGCGAGCCCGCGTAGCTCTGCACCGTGATGTTCAGCGCGCTGCCGTGGTACGGGATCGACACCGGATAGAAGTGCATCATCCGCGCGCCCGCCACGTAGAGCGTGGCGCCCGGCCCCGGCACGTTCGAGATCAGCACGTTGGCCGCGGGCGGCACGCGGCGCGCCAGGTTGGAGCGGCCGTAGAGCGACGCCAGGCTGGTCATGAGCCAGGGCGAGCCGGTGATCGGCATGTCGACGCCGAGCACGGGCTTGAGCTCGCGCACCACGGCCTTGGCCGCCTCCGACGAGGCATGGATCGCCTTGAAGCGCTCGGCCGCGTCGCCGATGTCGGTCGCCAGGTCGACGCGCACCATCGACACCTGGTTGTTCATCGAGTCGTCGCCCTCCGCGCGCAGGCTCACGGGCACGCCGGCGATCAGCGCTTCTTTCGGCAGCAGGTTGCGCTCCTTCAGGAAGCGCGCCAGCGCCTCGCTGCACATCGCCATCACGATGGTGTTGACGGTGCCGCCCACGCGCTTGCCCAGCGCCTTGAGTTCGTCGAAGGGCAGCGACATCGTGCTGTACGAGCGCTGGTTGGTGATGGCGTCGTTGAACATGCTCTTGGGCGCCATGCCCAGGCTCAGGCGGCGCTCACCCTTGCCGGTCTGCTGGCTCGCGAGCACGCTGCCGGCCGCCGTGAGCGCGCGCGCGGCCGCCGGCAGCAGCTCGGCGAGCTTGCGGTACTGGCGCGCCGAGTTCGACACCGCCGCCTGCAGCAGCTCGGCCACGCCGAGCTGGTAGTGGCTGCCGCTGCCGCGCTTGCGGCGCGCGGGCGGCACCTCGCGCATCTGCGCCGTGGTGTCGTAGAGCACCTTGGCCAGCTCGGTGCCGGCCTTGCCGTCGACGCCGCTGTGGTGGGCCTTGGTGTAGAAGGCCACCTGGCCGTTCTCCAGGCCCTCGATGACGTACATCTCCCACAGCGGGCGGCTGCGGTCGAGCAGGCTGGAATGCAGGCGCGCCACGAGGTGGTGCAGCTGCTCCATGGTGCCGGGGCGGCGCAGCGTGAGGCTGCGCACGTGGTAGTCGAGGTCGATGTCGTCGTCGTCGATCCACACCGGCTCGGCCAGCTCGAAGGGCATCTGCGCGAGCTTGCGCGTGAGCACCGACGCCAGGTGCAGCCGCTTGCCCAGCATGCCCTTCACGTCTTCGTAGTAGTCGCCCCGGTAGCCCTCGGGCAGGTCCAGGAGCATGAGGCTGCCGACGTGCATCGGCGTCTCGGGGGTTTCAAGGTGCAGGAACGACGCGTCCATGCTGCTCAGGTGGTCCATGGCGTGGCCTCTTTCGTCGGTGGGATCGGTGGGAATTCGGGAAGGGGTGCGCTCAGGCGGTGGCCGCGGCGACGGCCTGCTTGCGCAGCTCTTCGTCCACGAGGTCTTTCTTGGAGAGCTTGCCCACCGCCGTCTTGGGCAGCGCGGCGCGGATCTCCAGGGCCTGCACCATCTCGTGCTTGCCCACGCGCTCCTTGAGGAAGGTTTGCAGGGCCTTGATGTCGAAGGCCTCGGCGCCGGGTTTGAGCGTGACGAAGGCCTTGGGCGACTGGCCGCGGTATTCGTCGGGCACGCCGATCACCGCCACCTCGTGCACGGCCGGGTGCTGGTAGATGGCCTCTTCGAGCACGCGCGGATAGACGTTGTAGCCGCTGCACAGCAGCATGTCCTTGCAGCGGTCGACGATGAAAACGAAGCCGTCCTCGTCCATGTAGCCCACGTCGCCGGTGCGAAAGAGGCCGTCGAAGGTGGTGCTGTCGGCCGTGGCCTCGGGCTTGTTCCAGTAGCCCTTCATCACGTTGGGGCCCTGGATGCACATCTCGCCCTTCTCGCCCAGCGGCACGTAGCGCGAGGGGTCTTCGAGGTCGAGCATCTTGATGACCACGCCCGGGTGCGGAATGCCGCACGAGCCCGCCTTGCGCTGGCCGTGCGCGGGCGAGAAGGTGCCGGTGGGCGAGGTTTCGGTCATGCCCCAGCCTTCGGCCAGCCAGGTGCCGGTGATGGCGCGGAAGCGCTCGCCGACCTCCATCGGCAGCGGCGCGCCGCCCGAGTTGCACAGCTTGAGCGAGTGCAGGTCGTACTGCGGCGTGTCGGGGTCGCCGATCACCGCGGTGAACATGGTGGGCACGCCGCAGAAGGTAGTGAGCTTCTTCTCGGCGATGTCGCGCAGCGCGGCCTTGGGGTCGAAGCGCAGGTGCTGCACGATCTCGGCCGCCAGGCGCACGCCCAGCAGCAGGTTGACCGTGAGCGCGTAGATGTGAAACGGCGGCAGCACCGCGAGCAGCCGCTCGGTGCCCATCTGCAGCACGGGCGGCGTGCCCGACTGCGTGATCACCACCTGCTCGCAGGCCGACGACAGGTTGGCGTGCGTGAGCATCGCGCCCTTGGGCAGGCCGGTGGTGCCGCCCGTGTACTGCAGGATGGCCAGCGCTTCGCGCGGATCGCCGAGGGGGTGCGGCGTGTAGCGGCCGTCGTTGTCGAGCAGTTCGGAAAAACGCAGGTGGTGCTCGTCGCCGGAGATCTCGACCGTTTCGTTCTTCGCCTTCATCTGCGCGGCCGCCTGATCGGGCGCGCCCGTCATCTCGGCGAGGTTGCCGACGATGAGTTTCTTCAGCCGTGTCTTGCCGAGCATGGCGGCCATCTGCGGGTACAGCGCGGCCAGGTCGAGCGTGATGAGGAAGTCGGTCTGGCTGTCCTCGATCTTGTGCTCGAGCACCTTCGCCGCATCGAGCGGCGAGTAGTTGACCACCGTGCCGCCCGCCTGCAGCACGCCGAACAGCGCGACCAGGTAGTGCGGCGTGTTGGGCAGGAACAGGCCCACGTGCACGCCGGGTCGCACGCCCAGGGCCTGCAGTCCCTTGGCGGCGCGATCGACCAGCGCGCCGAGCTCGCGGTAGTTCAGCCGCTTGCCCATGAAGTCGATGGCCGGCCGGTCGGGAAAACCGGCCACGGCGTCGGTCAATATCTGCTGGACCGAGGTGGGCGTGATCGCGTGGTCCCACGCCACGCCTTCGGGGTAGGAAGCCAGCCAGGGCTTGCTGTTCATGTGCGTCTCCAGGAAGTGAACGGGTGGGTGATGCGGCGCGTCAGGCGGCCTTGCGCACGTCGCGGTGCGGATCGAGGTACAGCAGGCGGCGCAGGCCTTCGCGGCGGAACGGCTTCCACTGGCCCTCGGGCTGCGCGAGCCGATCGGCAATGGCGTACAGCACCACGGGGTTGTGGCCGAGGCCACAGTGGCTGCCCTCGACCTCGATGTTTTCCGAGGTCGCGGTCTCGCGTTCGCGGCAGCCTTGCCAGGCCACGATGCCGTCGCTGCGGCTGTAGATGGCGCTGGCCGGCACGGGCGGCGGCGTGCGCATGCGTTCGCGCTCGGGCCAGTCCTCGACCTTGCGCTCGCTCACCATCTCGTACAGCCGCCACGCGTTGCTCGCGCGCGGCTCGCCCGCGAACGGGCTGCCCAGCGTGATGACGCTGCGCACGTGCGAGGGCGCGCGCCGCGCCAGCTCGCGTGCGAACACGCCGCCCAGGCTCCAGCCGACGATGCTCACCTTGCGCTGGTAGCGTTCGTGCAGATCGGCCAGGCGCTCCTGCATCTGGTCTTCCACGCCGGGGCGCGGGCCGAAGTTGGGGCCGAGCTTCCATCCGTGCGCGCGGTAGCCGCGGTCGCGCAGGAAGGCGCGCAGCGGTTGCGTCGAAGCATCGCTCGCCGAGAGGCCGGGCAGCACGAGCACGGGATGCCCGTCGCCCGCGGGCGCCATGCGCAGCATCGGGGCCATGGTGAAGAACGCGGACAGCTCCGCCACGGCGCGCCACTCGAGCATCAGCAGGCGGCGGGACGGCGGGGCCATCGAAGAAGATTCGGTCATGGTCATCTCGGGAGTGGAGGGAAAGGGAAAAGAAAAAAGAGAGGCGAAGAAAAAGCCCGACGTGCAGACGCGATGCACACGGCTACCCGGTCGGGCGGTCGTTCGAGAGAGGATCGAGGTCGGGGAAAAGGGTTGACGGCGCCGCGCAACGGCGGCGCCCGGCCTGTGCGGCGGCACGCATGCATGGTGTGAACCCGCCGCGTACGTCCAGTCCGTGCCGGGCATGCCGGCACGCGCGAGGTGCATCCATGTGGTTGTCTCCTGTCGGCCTCGTCCGGGCCTTCAGCGAGGCTCGGATCGGGCACTTTGTTGTCGTTGCTCTGGGCGCCATCTTTTCGCGGCGACGTCGACAAGAAAAGGTGCGATGCGACCACTTCGCGGTGATTTCGGGACGCGCATTTGAACGACGCGCAGGCGCGACTCACAACTGCGAACAGATGTGTGGATCGACGCCCACGCGAACGCCGCACGAGGGCGCGCGCGTGCGAATCAGCGGTGGTTCACGATGCCCGATGCGGCATTGCGCAGGCGAGGCTCAGGCCTTCGCCGCGCGGTAGTCCTGCGGGCTGCGGCCGGTCCAGCGCACGAAGGCGTGGCGGAAGTTCGAGGCGTCGCTGTAGCCCAGCCGCTCGGCGATTTCCTCGGTGGTCATGCGCGTGGTGCGCAGGTACTCGATGGCCAGCACGCGGCGCACGTCGGCCAGGATGCCGCGGTAGGTCGTGCCTTCGGTTTCGAGCCGACGGCGCAAGGTGCGCGGATGGATCGACAGCTCCGAAGCCATCGGCTCGATGGTCGGAAAGCGCCACGGCATGTGGTCGATCAGCGTGCGCCGCACCACCGACGACACACCGCCCGAGCGCGGCAGATCGGCCAGCACCTGCTGGCACATCTCGCTCACCATCGCGTGCGTGACCGAGTCGGGCAGCCGCGAGGGATGGCCCACCCACGGCGAGCCCACATGCAGTTCGTCGCGCGGCTGGCCGAACGCCACGGGGCAGCAGAACAGCGTGCGGTAGGCGCTCAAATCTTCGGGCTCGGCGAAGCGCACGTGCAGTGCGGAAAGACCGAACGACGGACCGAAGAGATCGCGGCCCAGCCGCAGGTGCACCGCAAAGGCGAACTCGAGCGCGAAGCGGTACAGCGGGTCTTGCGGGTCGGACGACAGCAGCACCTCGTAGGGCAGCACCGCCGTGCCGCCGCTGCAGGTGTACGACACCGGCCCGGCCACGGGGCCCATGACGCGGTTGTACTTGATGGTGAAGTCCATCAGGTCGGCATGCGTGGGGCTGCTCAGCAGCCCGTAGCCGTACATGCCGTAGGCCGTGAGGTGCATGCGGATGCCCGCGCGAAAGGCGATGCTGGGACCGGGCGCCAGACGCACCGCGTTGCGGAAGACCACGGCCGCCTGCTCGTAGGAAATCCGCGTCGCCGGTGCGCGCAGCTGGTCTTCCGTCAGGCCACTTCCGCTCAGGGTTTGTTCCGGTGCGATGCCTTCTTCGACCAGGGTGGCGACGATGGCTGCGACGCGCTGGGGTCCGTAGACGCGTGACGCGAAGTCGGGTGGCGAACGATGCACGACGATTCAATCCCTTCAGAACACATGCCTTCGATGGCGAGGCCGCCACTGGCCTCGCACTCCAAGGTCGTCGCAGGATATCGAAGCGTTCTGCACGCGCAGACTCGGAGTTTCCCGATAGCGCCAAATTGTCCCGAAGTCACTCCCGGTTGGTCTGAACGAACCTTTCTCGCGCTGGTGCCCCACGGAAAGATCGTCCACGGAACACCGTCCCGGCCGCAGGGCACAAAGCGCAACGCGCGACGGTTGCCTTTCGCTTCTCTTCCTTTCTCTCCCCTTCCTTTTCACCGCCACGCCCCATGCAACGCGACCCCTCTTCCCCTTCGTTCGCTTCGTCCAACGGCATCGAGCTGGCCTACGACTGCTTCGGCGATCCGGCGGCGCCACCGCTGCTGCTCATCATGGGCCTGGGCACGCAGATGATTGCGTGGGACGAGGCCTTCTGCGAGCGCCTGGCCGGTCGCGGCTACCGCGTCATCCGCTTCGACAACCGCGACATCGGACAGTCCACGCGCCTGAGCGCCGCGGGTATTCCCGACGTGGCCAAGCTGCTCGGGCAGGCACTGGCCGGCGTGCCGGTGAGCGCGAGCCAGGTGCCGTACACGCTGGCCCACATGGCCGACGATGCGGTCGGCCTGCTCGACGCGCTGGGCATCGATCGTGCCCACATCGTCGGCGCCTCGATGGGCGGCGCCATCGGCCAGGAGATCGCGCTGCGCCATCCGGCGCGCGTGCGCACGCTGGTGTCGATCATGGCCACCAGCGGTGCCCCCGACCTGCCGCCGCCCCAACCGCAGGCGCTGCAGGTGCTGCTCACGCCCACGCCACTGGACCGCGACGGCTACATCGCGCGCCAGCAGCAGGTGATGAAGGTGCTGCGCGCCGGTTCGCATCCGGACGAAGAGGCGCTCGACGCCGCGCGCGCGGAACGCAGTTTCGAACGCGGCCTGCACCCGGCCGGCTACGCGCGCCAGCTCGCGGCCATCATCGCGTCAGGCAGTCGCAGGGAGCGGCTGGCGTCGCTGAAGGCGCCGACGCTGGTGATCCACGGCGATGTCGATCCGCTGGTGCCGATCGAATGCGGGAAGGACGTGGCGCGCCACGTGCCCGGCGCGCGGATGGTGACCATCGAGGGCATGGGGCACGCGCTGCCGAAGGTGACGTGGGCGCCGGTGATCGATGCGATTGCGGGGCACGCGGTCGAGGGCCGCTGATTTCTTTCGGGCCTCGGGCGGCCCGGCCCGTCAGCGCATGCGCGCCCGATGCGCCGCGCCGGCGCGCTCGACGAGGTCTAGGTCGAACGCCGTCAGCTCGGCGATGCACACGTCGGCCAGAGCGAGCACCTCGGGACCGAGCGGGAACTCCGGCCCGGGCGCCGCGATGATGCCCATGCCGGCCGCATGCAGCGAGCGGATGCCGTTGCCGGAGTCCTCGACGCCGACGGCATGCTCGGGCTTCACGCCGATCTTCTGCAGCACGTCGAGGTAGATGTCGGGCGCGGGCTTGCCGTGCGCGACATCGTCGCCATACGTGGTGGCCAGGAAGACCTTGTCGAGGCCCGTCACCTTCATCACGTGCGCCGCCAGTTCGTTCGGCGAGCCGGAGGCCAGCGCGACCTTGTAGCGGGTCGCCGCCAGGCGCACCGCGGCGATAGCACCTTCGCGCTCGGGCAGGTGCACCTCGTACTTCGCCAGCAGGCGCGCCTTGATTTCGCGGGCGATCGCGGCCTCGTCCATGCCGAGCCTGGCGCGCAGGTCGAGCCGCTCGACCATGAGGCGCGACCACATGCGGGTGTTGCAGCCCATGGTGGACTCCTGGTCCTCGGCGCTCCAGGTCATGCCGTGGTCGGCGGCGAACTCCTCGCGGGCCTGGCGCCAGAGCACTTCGGAGTCGATCAGGATGCCGTCCATGTCGAAGACGACGGCTTGGATGGTCTTCATGAAAAAGGCTTTCCTTGCGTGTGACAGTCGAATTCAGGGGGCCAGCCGGCGCTGCAGCGAAGCCGCCAGCGTCTGCAGGATCAGGCAGCACGAGGTGGCGCCGGCGTCGAGCACGCCGATCGAGCGCGGACCCAGCCGCGCCGAACGGCCGATGCGGGCCTGCAGGGCCTTGGTGGCGTCGCGCCCCTGCTGCGCGGCAGCACCCATGGCTTGCAGGCAGGCAGCGAAACCTGCGCCGCTGGCGAGCGCGGCGGCGTAGGCATCGCGCGCCGGCACGAGCGCGTCGATCAGCGTCTTGTCGCCGACCTGGGCATTGCCCATCGCCTGCACGTTGGCCACGGCCACGGCCAGCGCCTCGCCGAACAGCGCCGCATCGAGTTGCGCATGCGGCGCGAGGGTGTCGACGAAGCCGAGAAAAAAGCGGCCATAGAGCGGCCCCATCGAACCGCCGATGTCGTCCATCAGTGCCTGCGACAGCTGCTCGAGCGCACCGGGCAGCGACGCGGCGCGCGGGCCGAGCGCGTCCAGGCGCGTGCCGCAGCCGGTGAAGCCCTTGGCCATGTTGATGCCGTGGTCGCCGTCGCCGATCAGGCCGTCGATTTCGCTCAGGTGCTGCCGGTTCGCGACGATGGCGTCGATGAGGTCGCGCACCACGGGCCCCGCCTCCGCGAGGGCCAGCGTAGCCCCGCTCACCGTGCGTGCGCGCGCGCCGGCGCCCGAAGACGCGGCCGCCGTGGCCACGGCAGGGTGCATGCGGGCGCTCCCGCTGTAGGTGCGGCCCTGCAAGGCGTCGCCGGGCACGCTCAGCCCGACGCTGCGGCAGGGGTGCTTCAGGCAGGTCTCGAGTTCGTCGTCGAGCTTCATGAGGGTCAGCGTCACGCCCATCATCTCGAGCGAGGTGAAGAGGTTGCCGACCTGGTTGAACGCCACCGTGATGCCCTTGGCCAGCAGACGCTGCGCGATCTCTCCGTAGAGGATGTACTGCTCCATCACCGGCGTGGCGCCGAGCCCCGAGATCAGCACCGCGACCCGGTCGCCGGCGCCGAACGGCAGGTCGGGCAGCACGACATCGAGCATGAGCTGCGCCATCTCGGCGGCGCTCGCCGTCGCCCGCACGTCGATGCCGGGTTCGCCGTGGTGGCCGATGCCGACCTCCATCGTGCCGGGCTCGATGTGGAAGTTGGCCTTTCCGACCGCGGGGATCACGCAGGCGGACAGGCCCACGCCGATGCTGCGCGTGTTCGCGATGGCCTTCTGCGCCGCGGCGATCACCTCGTCGAGGGAGGCGCCGAGCGCAGCCTTGGCGGCGCCGACCTTCCACATGAAGATCTCTCCCGCGACACCGCGGCGCCGTGCCTCGTCGCCCTTCGCGGCCGAGGGCACGTCGTCGTTGGCGACCACGGTCCTGACCACGATGCCCTCGCGCTCGGCCATCTGGCGGGCCATGCCGACGTTCATGTTGTCGCCGGCGTAGTTGCCGTAGAGGCAGGCCACGCCCGCGCCGCCGTCGGCGGTGCGGATCGCGTCCAGGAAGCTCTTGGCCGTGGGCGAGGAAAAGATCTCTCCGACGGCCACGGCATCGACCATGCCGTCTCCCACGTAGCCGAGGAATGCCGGCTCGTGCCCCGACCCGCCGCCGGTCACCACACCGACCTTGCCGCGCTCGGGCGCTCGGGCGCGCTTGACGACGCGCGGGTTGGCGGGCAATGCCTCGACGCTGTCGCCGTGGGCCAGCAACCAGCCCCCGAGCATGTCCTCGACGACGCGATCGGGGTGGTTGACGACACGGTTCATGGACATAAAGCAGGTCTCCTGGGTAAGGGCGGGGCCGGACGCGGCCCGCGGGGTGTGCGCGAAGGGATGGCTCTACAGGGCCGCGGCGAGCGTGGCAGGGGCAGCGGCAGACGACGCGGCCGGCGGCACGGCAACGCCGGGGCCCAGCGCCGCACGCTCCGCCGCGATGAGTTCGCGGTAGGCGGCAAGCTGCCGGCGGGTGTCGTCGCTCGACCAGCCCAGGTACGGCGCGATGCACCCGGCCACGAACGGGGCCAGAGCCAGCCCGCCATCGGCGAGTTCGATCGACAGGTGGGTGCGGCGCGTCATCACGTCGGTGAGCGTGTGCGCACCCTCGGCGACGACGGCATGCACGAGTTCGGCGACCAGGTAGTGCGAGGCACCAGGCAGCGTCGCGCGCAGTGCGGGCCTGGCCCGCGCGAGCGCCCGCAGGTCGCGCACCCGGTCGCCGTGCCGCTGCAGCAGGCGACCCGCATCGCCGATGCCCATACCGAAATGCCGCGCCAGGTCGCCGGCGCTGTCGCGCACCGCGGCCCAGTCGCCGGCCCCGACCAGCGGCAGCGAGGCCGTGGACGATGGCGTGCCCACCCCCAGGGGCCGCACCGCGGCATCGACCGCGTCGGCCGCCATGCGGCGGTAGGTCGTGTACTTGCCGCCGACGACGGTGGTGAGGCCGGGCGGCCCGTCGATCACCGCGTGGTCGCGAAGCAGTGCCGATGTCGAATCGGTGGTGCCGACCGACTTCAGCAGCGGGCGCAGGCCGGCGAAGGTGCCGAGCACGTCGGCGCGGCCGACCTTGCGCTCGAGGTAGGCATTGAGGTTGTCGAGCAGGTAGTCGACATCGGCCGCTTCGGCGACCGGCTGCGACTTGTCGCCATGCCACGGCGTGTCGGTGGTGCCGACGAGCCAGTAGCCGTACCAGCGGCGCGCGATGATGACGGAGTCGGTGGCGCGGGCGAGGATGCCGGTGTCGGACTGCAGTGCTTCCGGCCGCAGCAGGATGTGCACGCCCTTCGCGGGTTGCACCCGGAAGCTGTTGGCGCCCGCGCGCTGCTGGATGTCGTCGGCCCAGATGCCGGTGGCGCTGATCACCGCGCGGGCGGCCAGGCGATGGCGCTCGCCGGTGAGGGTGTCTTGCACCACGACGCCCGCGACGCGCTCGCCGTCCTTGATGAACTCGACCATGGGCGCCCGCGTGATGACCCGGGCGCCGCGACCGGCCGCCGTGCGCACGACCGCGAGCGTGTGGCGCGCGTCGTCCATCAGCGCGTCATGGAACTGGACACCGCCGACCACGCGCTGCGCATCGATCGACGGGATGTGCCGCTTGAGCGCCGCCCGGCCGAAGTGGCGCTGGCGCGGGACGGCGCCGCCCTTCAGGCCGAAGAGGTCGTAGAGCAGCACGCCGGCGCCGACATAGGGCCGTTCCCACCAGGCGCGGGTGAGTGGATAGAGAAAGGACTCGGGGCGGGCAATGTGCGGGCACAGGACCTTGACCATCAGGTCGCGCTCCTCGATCGCGTGCGCCACCAGCTTGAAGTTGAGCTGTTCGAGGTAGCGCAGGCCGCCATGAAAGGTCTTGCCCGAACGCGACGAGGTGCCGGTGGCGATGTCGCCGGCCTCGACCAGCACCACAGAGAGTCCGCGCGCGACGGCATCGAGCGCGGCGCCCGCGCCGGTCACGCCCGCGCCGATCACGAGCACGTCGGCCACGCTGCGCGAGGCTTCGGCCAGGTCGCGCCGCCGCTGCGCGGGATGGAGCCAGGTCGCGTCGGCCGGCTCGAAGGCCCGCGCCAGCACGGCGGGCGAGACGAAGTCGTTCATCGAATCTCCTGCGCGGCGGCATCGAGGTGGGCACGCCGGATGTCAGCCAGGGCCTGCCAGGGCGCCCTCGCCCGCTGTGCGGTCTCGCGGTACTGCCCATAGATCTGGTCGTAGAGCGCGGTCTGGCCCGGGTCCGGCAAGGTGACCGCCTCATCGAGGTAGGCATCGACCCACTGGGGCAGCATCTGGTGAATGCTCGCGTGGCTGTCGATCGACAGCGCGGCGGTGATGGCCGCGCCTGCGGCGCCGCACTCCTCGCGGTTCGACACACGCACCGGGCGCCCGGTGACCGACGCGATCATCTGCCGCAGCGCCAGGCTGCGTGCGGCGCCGCCGGACAGGCGGATCTCTTCGGGCAGCGCGCCGAGCGCGGTGTAGCAGTCGCGCGTGGCCATCGCGATGCCTTCGAAGACCGCACGCGACAGGCCCGCCACGCCCAGCGTCGCACTGAAGCCGCTGAGCTGCGCACGGGCGCTCGCGTCGACAAAGGGGCCGCGCTCGCCGCTTTGCGCGATGTAGGGGTGGTAGACCGCCTGTGCGGGTGCGGTGGACAGCACCAGCGCATCGAGCCGCTCCAGCATCTGCGCGTGCGGCAACGCCGCGCCGCCAGCCAGTTCGGCCGCGCTGCCGAGCAGCCGGAGCAACCAGTCGATGTTCAGTGTCGCCGCCATGTGCGAGACCAGGCGGACCCGCAGGCCCGGCGCGGGCATCGCGATGGTGTAGCCGGCTTCGGCGCTGGGTTCGATGGCCGCCGTGTTGTCGGTGACCCAGCCGTGCATGCCGGTGCTGCCGAGCACCGAGCAGCCGACGTGCCGCAGCCCGCCCTGCGCATCGAAGGCCATGCCGCCGGCGCCGAGCACGCACAGCGGCACGTCCATGAGCGGCAGCACCACCGGCAGGCCTTCGGGCAATCCGGTCTCGGTGGCGGCGGTGCGGGTCAGCGGCGCGTGGCTGCGGGTGCCGTCGACGATCGGGGGCAGGAGGTGCTTGATGGCCTCCAGGCCGAGCAGCGCCAGGGTCTCGTCGTCGTAGGCCAGGCTCCTGAAGTTGCCGAAGGTGTAGACGCCTTCGCAGGGGCTGGTCGCACGCACGCCCGTGGCCTGGAAGAAGAGCCAGTCCTTGCAATGCATGGCCGATGCGGCCCGTGCCAGGCGCTCGGGCTGGTGCGCCTGCAGCCACAGCAGCTGGCCGCTTTGCATCGACGGGTTGAGCGCGTTGCCGGTGCGCGCGGCGACGAGCCGCGAGGCCGGCGTCTCGCGCAGCGCCTGCACGTGACGGCCCGCGCGCGCGTCGAGCCACAGCATCGCGGGTCCGACCGCGCGGCCATCGGCATCGACGAGCCAGGTTCCGTCGCCCTGGCCGGTGGCCGCCAGGGCCACCACGCGCGCCGCCAGGCCAGGGACGCGCGCGGCCAGCGCGCGCAGCGTGGCTGCGGTGTCGGTCCAGGTTCCGTCGAGGTCCTGCTCGGCTGCGCCGTCGGGGCCGAGCAGCACGCGGTTCGGCGTGCTGGCCACCGCCACCTGCCGGCCCTGCAGGTCGAAGGCCACGGCCTTGATGACCGAGGTTCCGGCGTCCACGCCGATGATGAGGTCGCGTGCCATGCGCGTCAGTGCCGGCCGCCGAAAGAACGGGTTGCGTTCATCGGTGCTTCGCGTGGTACTTCTCGTCCAGCGCATCGATGGCGCGGACGTTGCGCGCCGACGTGCCGTGGGGGTCGAAGTGGGAGGACAGGTAGGCCTGCGCCACCGCCTTCGCCAGTTCGGCCCCGATCACCCGCGCCCCCATGGTGATGACCTGCGCGTTGTTGGAGAGCGCGGCGCGCTCCGCGGAGTAGGTGTCGTGCGTCTGCGCCGCGCGGATGCCGGGCACCTTGTTGGCCGAGAGGCAGACACCGATGCCGGTCCCGCACACCAGGATCGCGCGGTCGTAGAGGCCGCTGAGGATGCCCTGGCAGACCCGGTCGGAGAGGTCGGCATAGAAGAAATCGGCGTCCTCCTCGGGCAGGCCGATGTGGGTCACCTCGAGGCCCTCACGGCCGGCGAAGTGCCTGGCAAGGACCTCGGCAAGGGGCGCGCCCGCAGTGTCCGCGGCAATGGCGATCTTCATGTGCTTTCCATTTCTTCGAACCGGCTGTGCAACCGGCGGCGTCGCGTGGCGAGCGCCGCCGGAACCTTGCGGTGCCGGGGTGTCGTGACGTTCCACGGGCTTACTTGTCCAGGACGAACGGCGAGGAGTACTTGGCGGCGTTGCCCTTGGTGATCAGCATGCAGTCGAACAGCTGCTTCTCGGTCTTGGCACCGGTCTTGCCGATTCGGATGAACGAGTCGGCTTGCTGCACGGCAGCGGCGGCGAACACCGCGACGGGCTGGAGCACCGTGTAGGCCAGCTCGCCGGCCTTGACCGAGGCCACCGAGTCCGGCGAACCGTCGAACCCGCCGACGACGACCCCGTTGAACTTGCCCGCCTTCTTGAGCGCGGCGATCGCGCCGAGGGCCATCTCGTCGTTTCCGCTGATGACGCCCTTGATGTCGGGGTGCGCCTGCATCAGCGACTGCATCTTGTTGTGCCCTTGCGTCCGGTTCCAGTTGGCGACTTCCGACCCGGCCTTGGCCAGGTCCGGGTACTGGCTCAGCACGGTCTTGAAGCCGTTCGACCGGGTCGCGGCGTTGTTGTCGGAAGGGGCGCCGACGAGCTCGACGTACTTGCCCTTGCTGCCCATCAGCTCGGCCCAGTGCTGGGCCCCGAGCGCGGCGCCCTGGGCGTTGTTCGACACGAGCTGCGCCTGCGCCAGGCCCTCCTTGTTGATCTCGGCGTTGACGAGGATCACAGGGATCTTGGCGGCGACCGCCTTCTGCACGGCGCCCACCGAGCCGCTTGCGTTCGCCGGGTCGAGGATGATGGCGACCGACTTGTTGGTGATGGCCGTGTCGATCAGACGGCTCTCGGTGTTGGTGTCGCCGGTGTGCGCGGCGACGACCGCGGTGTAGCCCAATTTCTGCGCCGTGGCCTTGGCCACTTCGCCTTCGGTGAACCAGTAGGGGTTGGCGGGATCGTTCACGATGATCGTGATCAGCCCCTTGCCCTTGCCTTGGGCCCATGCCGGGCTGGCCATCAGGGGCGTGAGCGAGAGTGCAGCAAGCAGCGTGCGGCGGGTGGTGTTCAACATGACTTCGTCTCCTTGGTGGTTTCTTCTGGACAGATGCCGCGGCTGCGGCGGACGGGAATCTTTCAGGCCGTGGGCCGTGGCTGGGCGGGCGTGCCGGACACGGCCGGGGTCGCGGCACGCCCAGGCCGACGGCCGTACCGGATGGCGTTCAGCAGCACCGCGAGCACGATCACGGCGCCCGTGAAGACGGTCTGCCAGTAGGAAGACACGCCGATGATCACGAGCCCATCGGACAGGAAGCCGATGACGAAGGCGCCGAGCAGCGTGCCGCGCACGTTGCCGCGCCCCCCGGTGAGCGCCGCGCCGCCCACCACGACGGCGGCGATCGCGGTGAGCTCGTAGGTGCTGCCCGCCGTCGGGCCGGCCGAAGTCAGTTGCGACGACAGGACCAGCCCCGCAATGGCCGCGCAGACACCGGACAGCACGTAGACGGTGACGGTCGTGAATCGCACGGGCACGCCCGACAGCTCGGCCGCCCGCGCGTTGCCGCCGCTCGCATACACCCAGCGCCCGAAGGCCGTGCGGTTCAGCAGCACGGCCGCCACCACCGCGACCATGGCCAGGACCAGCACGCCGACCGGCATGCCGAGGATCTGGTCGAAGCCGAGCCAGTTGAAGCCCGTGTTGCCCAACTCGGGCCGGCCGCCGAGGTTGTTGAAGGTCAGCCCGTTGGTGATCAGCAGCGCCACGCCGCGCGCGACGTACAGCACGCCCAGCGTGGCCACGAAGGCGGGCACCTTGAAGAAGGCGATCAGCACGCCGTTGACGGCCCCGACGAAGGCCCCCAGCGCGCAGGTCAGCAGGACCACGACCCAGACCGGTGGGTAGAGCACCAGGCCGAGCGCGTCGATCGTGACGCCCTGCATCAGATAGCCCGCGACGACCCCGCACAGGCCGAGGGTCGACCCGACCGACAGGTCGATGCCACCGGTGAGGATCACGATCAGCATGCCGATGGCCAGCAGCCCGAAGATGGCGACGTGCGACGACATGATGAGGAAGTTGCCGGTCGAGAAGTACACGGGCGACAGCAACGAGAACACGGCCACGATAGCGATGAGCGCGAAGAAGGCGCGCCCTTCGAGCAGGAGGCGGACGATGTCGATGCCGCCGCCTCCCCCGTTGGCAGGACCGGAAGGCAGGGCTGGAGATGGGGCTTCGCTCATGGTGATGTCCGCTCGAAGGGCTTCATTCAGGCAACCATGGCTTCGCCCGAGGCGGCCATGATCATTTCTTTGGTGGCGTCGGCGCCGAACTGGGCCGAGATCCGCCCCCGTCGCATGACGACGATCCGGTGCGCGACGCCCAGGCATTCGCTCACCTCCGAGGTCGAGAACACGACCGCGAGGCCCTGCCGCGCGCGCTCGGCGAGCAGGCGGAACACCTCGGCCTTGGCGCCGACGTCGATGCCCCGACTCGGTTCGTCGAGCAGCAGGACCTTCGGGTGCGTGGCGAGCATCTTTCCGATGACCACCTTCTGCTGGTTGCCGCCCGACAGCGATCCGATGGCCGCCTGGCCGCCGCTGGTCTTGACGGTGACGCGCCGGATCGATTCGTCGACGCATGCACGTTCCCGGGCCGGCGATGTGAAGCACCCGCGAACGAAGGCGCCGATGCTGGCCAGCGAGAGGTTCTGGCCCACGCTCATCGTCTGCACGAGGCCGTCGCGCTGGCGGTCTTCGGGCACCAGCGCGAGGCCCTTGGCGATGCGCTGCGCGATGCTCAGCCTCGACACGTCCTGTCCTTCGAGCAGCACGCGCCCGCCGTCGAGTGCGCACCGACCGGCCACGGCCTCCAGCAGTTCGGTGCGCCCCGCGCCCATCAACCCGTAGATGCAGACGATTTCGCCCGCCCGCACGTCGAGCGACACGTGGTCGACGACGTCGGCGCCGGAGCTTTCGGTGAGGACGGCGTCCTCGATGGCCAGCGCGACTTCGCCGAAGTCGTAGCCGCCGGGCGGGCTGCCGAGATCGAAGTTCTCGCCGACCATGTGGCGCACGATCCATTCGAGATCGATCTCGGCGCGCGGCGCCCTGGCGGTCATGGCACCGTCGCGCAGCACCACCGCATGGTCGGTGATCTGCAGCGCCTCCTCCAGGTGGTGCGAGATGTAGACGATCGACACCCCTCGCGCCGTGAGGTCGCGGATCACCTTGAACAGCGCCTCCACCTCCGTCGCCGAGAGCGCCGACGTGGGCTCGTCCATGATCAGGATGCGGCTGTTGACCGACAGCGCACGCGCGATCTCGACGATCTGCTGCTGCCCGAGGCGCAGGTCTTCGACCAAGGTCAGCGGATCGATCGCTTCCTCGAGCTCTGCCATCAGCGCCCGCGTGCGTCGCGCTTCTTCGGCAAAGTCGACGCCGGTGGCGCCGCGCAGCTCGCGGCCCATGAAGACGTTGTCGCGCACCGAGAGGTTCGGTGCCAGGCTCAGCTCCTGGTGGATGATCGAGATGCCGCGCTCGCGGGCATCGGCGGCCGACGCCAGGACGACCGGCACGCCGTCGAGCACGATGTCGCCCGACGTGGGCGTGACCACGCCCGAGAGGATCTTCATCAGCGTGGACTTGCCGGCGCCGTTTTCACCGAACAGCGTCGTGACCTGTCCGCGGTGGATGTCGAAGTTCACGCCCTTGAGCGCCTGCACGCTGCCGTACGACTTGGCGATGTTCCGCGCAGACAGCACGATCGCGCTGTCGGGATGACGGGCGATGCCAGCGGCGCTCATTGCACGCTCAGCCGCACGGGCGTGACGAGCCAGCTCGACGGATTGATGAGCTGGAACACACCGACGACGTCGACCTTCCTGCCGGTGAGCGTGTCGCGATCGAGCGTGCCGAGCACCTGCGCCTTGACCTCGTTGTTCAGTGCCGAGCCCGCGTCCTGGTAGTCGATCTGGTTGGTGAACTGACCGAAGGCCACCGTGCCCGTCGCGTCCCGCACCTCGGTGCCGTTGAGGGCCGGCCCGGTCTGCACGCGAAGCTGCAACCCTTGCGGCAGGCCGTCGACCGCCACCGTGAAGATGCCCGCACGGCCCTCGCCGACCGTCCCGGTGAACCGGACCGGGAAGATCGGCCCGACGCTCCCGGGCTTGCCGTACGTTTCGCCCGCGGCCGTCTTGTCCGCCGCAAGGGCCTGCGCCAGCACCGGGGCGTCGACGGCCGCCTTCTCGATCAGGGCCCGAATGGGTGCGAATGCCTTCTTGCCGTAGGCCTCGGCCGAAAACGCGTCGACCCGTGCGTCTTCGCTGGAGCCGATGCGGACCGCCTTGGTGTCCAGCGCCATCGCCACGCACAGCAGCAGGAGCACCGCCGTCCACACGCAGGCCGACGTCCGCAGACGGAACGGTCTGCGCGCGGAAATTTCGAGCTGGGCGCCCATGCGAACCTCCTCCCTGTTGATCTTCTTGAACCTGTGTGTTCCGGTCGACGTTGGCGCTCTAGGGGCACCGACTCCGACGGCCGGAAGATGGCGGCGCGGTCAGCGGCGCTGACTGGCCTGGTGGCGCAGGCACAGCTGCGCGGTCGCCTCGTCGACGATGAGTTCGGTGATCAGGCCGGTGTTGAGCACCGCGCAGATCGCCTCGGCCTTGTACGTGCCACCGGCCACCGCGAGCACGTCGCGCCCGCGCAGGTCGTCCAGCGACGCACCGACCGCGCGTTCGTTCATCTCGCACTTCACCGGTTCGCCGTTCGACGCCACGAAACAGCCAGCGAGTTCGCCCACCGCCCCTGCCTTGCGCAGCGCCGCCAGCTCCTTGGCCGTGACCGACTGGGTGCGCAGCAGATGGGTGTCCGGGCCCAGGTCGCCGACACCGACGACGCAGAGCTGGCACTCGCGCACGAGCTCGAGCACGTGCTGCACGCCACGCTGGGCGCGCAGCACCTGAGCGTCGGCCCGGCTGTCGGCCAGGAACGGCACCGGCATGAAGTAGCACTCGCCACCCGTGCGTTCGGCCAGCTTGGCAATCAGGTCGAACGGGTTGGCGGCGGAGCGGCGCGTGAGGCTGCCCAGGAGCGAGATGAAGCGCGTGTCCTTGCGATTCGCCGCGGGCATCCGCTCGACCATCGCGGCCAGCGTGCGACCGTGGCCCACACCGATGGTGCGCACCTCGCCGGCGTCGAGTACACGGGTCAGCTGGCGTGCGGCAGCCACTGCCAGCGCGGGGATCGCATCGGTCGCATCGTCCAGGTCGGCCTGGGTGGTCGGGACGACCACGCAGCGCTTCAGGCCGAAGGCTTCCACCAGCTTGTCTTCGAGCGCCATGCACTCGGCAGGCACACCTTCCACGAAGAACTTGATCAACCCGCTCTGCATGGCCGAGGCGATCAGCCGCTGCACCTTGACGCGCGACACGCCGAGGCGCTCGGCGATCTGCTCCTGCGTGTGGCCGCCCACATAGGCCAGCCATGCGGCGCGGATGGAAAGACTCAGTTCGGGGTCCATGTCGTGTATTTTGTGAACATTTGATCTTCAACTGCTCAATTGATCAGATGGATGAACTTTAGGGATTGCGGGTGGGCCAGTCAACGAACGCGCTCTCGGTGTTTTCCCGCGCCATCGCACTCGCCGCACCTTGACCGGGCAGGGCAATGGATAGGGAGGATGAGACCCGGCGCGAAGCGAGTCGCCCGGGGCTTTCAGCTACTCGCTCGAGACGCCAGTCCGCCTCCAGGCCTGCGCATGGCCCAGGAAGGCGCGAAGCTGCGAGGGCCGCACCGGCTTGACGAGCACCGGCAGGCCGGCCTCGCGTGCCGCGGCCAGCGAATCGCCTCCGACATCGCCGGTCACGATCAACGCAGGCAGGTCGGCTTCGTTCAACGCAAGGCGCAGGTCCGCGATGGCCTGGAGGCCGCTCGCCTGCAGGCCAAGCCGCAGGTCCACCACCAGCGCATCGGGCCGGAAGCCCGCCTGCAGGCACGCCAGTGCGCTCGCCATGTCGCTCGCGGCGCGGACCTCCGCGCCCCAGGAGGCCAGCAGCCCTTGCAGCGCCTGCAACGAACTCTGGTCGTCGTCGAGCATGAGCACGCGCGCCGCCAATGCGGCCGTCGATGACGCGGCGAGCCGTTCGACGTCGTCCGCCTGATCGCTCTCGGCCGCATCCGCCAACGGCACCTGCACGTCGAACACGCTGCCCTGCCCCGGCTGCGAGCGCACGGTCACGCGCAGGTCGAGCAGTTCGCTCAGGCGCTTCACGGTCGCAAGGCCCAGGCCGTAGCCCAGGCGGCGGTCGCGCGCGGGGTTATCGATTTGATAGAACTCGTCGAAGACGTGCGGCAGGTGCTCGGGCGCGATGCCGATGCCCGTGTCTTCGATAGTCAGGCTCAGCCGGCCGTTGTCGACCCGGCCACCGATCCGCACGGTGCCCTGGTGCGTGTAGCGGATGGCGTTCGCCAGCAGGTTGGTGACGACACGCGTGAGCAAGGCGCGGTCGCTGCGGACGGTGGCGGGGTCGATGGCCAGTTCGAACGTCAGCCCCTTGGCCGCGGCCACGGCCTGGTGCGGCCGGCAGCAGTCGCGCAGCAGCGCGTCGATGGCGAAGAGCGACCACTGTGGGTTGATCGACCCGGCATCGGCGCGCGTGATGTCGAGCAGATCGTCCACCACGTCGGTCATGCCGTCGGCGCAGGCCACCAGCTGCTCGGAGAGCGCCTGCACCTGCGGCTGTGTGCTGACCGTGTGCAGCGTCTGCGCCAGCAGCGCCATCGCGTTGAGCGGCTGGCGCAGGTCGTGATTGGCCGAGGCAAAGAAACGCATGCGTGCCGCCACGGCTTCTTCGGCGGTCTGTCGGGCCGAACGGCTGCGCTCGTTTTCGGCGCTCAGCGCGGTCACCAGTTCGGCATTGCGCCGGCGCTGCGCCTGGATCTCGTGCAGCGCGCGTGAGAGCTCGCGGGAACTCAACAGCGTGTAGACGCCGATGAGCGTCACGATCATTGCCATGGCCAGGTGGTAGCTGCCGCCGAACCAGATGTCGCGCAGCACCAGCGGACCGAGGATGAGGCCCACATAGACGATGGCCGAGCGCTCCATCGTCGAGAGCCGGATCGCGCCGCCGAGCGAGACGGTGACCATCGTGATGTGAAGGATGGCCTCGGCCTGCGCCGGCCCGTCGTTCTGCAGCAGGACGCACAAGACGCCCCACGACAAGGCGAGGCTCTGGCTGCTGGCCATGAGGGGCAGTGCCATCGCCGCGAGGTTCGATCGAAGGCCGGGCCGCAGTGCCCATGCCACCCAGATGCCGCCCCGCACGGCCACGAGAAAGCAGTAGACGGCGAACCACGCCTGCATGCGCGCTCCGTCCACGCCCGTCGCGTATTCGCGGTAGCACAGGTACCCGCCGAGCGCGGCCAGCATCCAAGCCCAGGGCGTGGTGCGGATCATCTGCTCGACCTGCTGCAGCTGGAGGTCCGAGAAGCGCAGGCACGCGGCGATGAGGCCACGCACACCGGGGTCGCGCGGCGCTTTCAGCGGGGATGCGAGAGCAGCAGGAACCGAAGGCTTCATCGCGGCTCCAGCAGAAGCCCCGCGCGCCGCGCCTGGACCAGCAGGTGCGTGCGGTTGCGCGCGTCCATCGTGTCGAGCAAGGCCGTGATGTGGAGCTTGACCGTGCGCTCCGCGATCGCCAGCTCGGCAGCGATCTGCTTGTTCTGGCGGCCTTGCGCCACCAGCAGCAGCACTTCGAGCTGGCGCGGCGTGAGGCTCGCGACCGGCAGGCCGGTGCGCGAGGTCAGCACATCGAAAGACTCGCCACCGGCGGCCACCTCGTCCAGCGCCGCCGCGATGTGCGCCACCGAGCGCGACTTGCCGATGAAGCCGGCCGCCCCCGCGGCGCGTGCGCGTGCGGCGAGTGCCGGTTCTTCGTCGCCCGAGATCATCAGGCGCGACACGAGGGGATGCCGGGCACCGAAGAGGCGCAGGCCCTCGAGGCCGTCTTCGCCGCCCAGGCGGTAGTCG
Organism: Variovorax sp. GW460-12-1-14-LB1; assembly: GCF_059423605.1. Lineage (NCBI taxonomy): Bacteria > Pseudomonadati > Pseudomonadota > Betaproteobacteria > Burkholderiales > Comamonadaceae > Variovorax > Variovorax sp. GW460-12-1-14-LB1. The sequence continues at coordinate 37,172 of NZ_JBWKYF010000020.1, read as the reverse complement.
ATCAGCACGATGTCGGGCGCGCATTGCGAAGCCCGCGCCACGCCCTCGGCCAGCGAAAGTGCGGTCTGCACTTCGAAGTCGGGGCGGGCGTGCGTCAGCGCATGCGCAAAGCCGACACCGAACAGCGGGTGATCGTCGACAAGCAGGAGTTTCATGGTGCCGTGATCCTCGGGTGCGGGCCCGGCCCGCGCCCTCTCCTCGTAGGGCGCCATTGTTGTCCACGCCGGCGCATCGGTGCCGCGCCGGCTGTCGCGAAGCTTCAGCTGCAACGACCGGCGGCGCGCAGCAGCGCATTGCACGCCGGTGCGGGACCCGTCGTCGGCCGCGTGGCTGGGCGGCGTGCGGACGCGGGGGCGTCGCTCTGGCGCATCTCCTGGCAGATGGCGTCGCTGACCACCCGGCCTACGACCGACACCGAGCCCTCCACGTAGCAGCTGTAGACCCGCCCGCCGTCGGTGCGGGCCTGGAAGGTCGTCTGCACGCCGCTGTCGGCCCGGTTCGAGATCGTGAACGCCTGCGGCGGCAGGCCCAGCGCGCGCGAGGTGTTCGTGACGATGGCGTCGTCGGTCACGGCATGCGAAGCGCATCCGCCGGCCAGAACGGCAGCCGCGAGAAGCCAGGGCTGGCGGAAGAGCGTGCGTGAAGAGGTCATGCCAGCAGCCTATCGGGACACCTTGCAACGGCCCATAGCACCTTCGGGCAGGTGCCCGAAGGTGCTATGGGCCGCACGCGCAGCCGTCCCTACGATCCGCCCCTCTTGAACGAACAAGCAAGCACAGAAGGCGCCGGGCCCCGGCGCCAGCGGACGAGGAGGAACACGGACATGACGAAGACGAGCAGCTACGGACGGTGGATGGTTTGGACGGGCGCGCTGGCCCTGCTGGCGGCCTGTGGCGGCGGTGGCGGCGGATCGGGCGGCGGCGCGTTGCCGCCCCTGGGCATCTTCCCGCCCGCGCCCCCGCCGGCGGCAGTGACGCATCGCCTGGAAGTCGGCATCACCGGCAACGGGCGTGTCGGCTCGCAGCCCGCGGGCATCGACTGCACCGATAACTGCAATGCCGATTTCAGCGCGGGCACCGAGGTCGTCCTCGCGGCCACGCCGGCCGCGGGACAGGTGCTCGGCAATTGGGGCGGCGCCTGCAGCGGCAACGCCAGCACCTGCACCGTGCGGATGGATGCGGCGCTCGGCGTGACGGCCACCTTTGTGGCGGCTCCGCCGGTGATCGGCTGGGGCGATGCGTTGGCGCTGTCGGCCGGCGGCGCCAGCCTGCCGAAGACCGCGATCGACGCGCAGGGTCGCGCGCTGGTCGTGTGGCGCCAGGTCGAAGGCAACCCCCAGGCGGATCGCCTGTGGGGCAGCCGCTACCTGCCCGGCAGCGGCTGGACCGCGCCGCAGCGCCTCGAGGCCAACGCCGGCGGCGTGCGCGACATCCGCATCGCCATCGACAAGCCCAGCGGCCGCGCCGTCGTGCTGTGGACCCAGCTGAGCTCCGTGACCGGCTACGACCTGTGGGCGCTGCCCGTCGACCCCGCGGGCGGCTGGGGCAGCCCCGCGCTGCTGGAGACCGGCACCGGCATCGTCGGCAACGCCAGCGTGGGCATCGACGCGAATGGCAACGCCGTCGCCGTGTGGTCGCAGATCGGCCCGGCCACGCGCTTCAGCATCTACGCCAACCGCTACACCCCGGCCGGCGGCTGGGGCACCGCCGCGCTCATCGAGACCAACGAGGTCGTGGGCAGCGTCGACGGCGATCCGGCGGTCGTGGTCGCGGGGTCCGGCGAATCGGTCGCCGTATGGAAGCGCTCCGACGGCAGCAGCGCCTCGCTCTGGACCAACCGCGCCAACGCAAGCGGCACCTGGACCACGGCCACCGAACTCGTGCCCGACACCGGCACCGCCCACACCATCGGCGCCCACGACCTGGCGATCGACGCCGCCGGCAACGCCCTGCTCGCCTGGGGCCAGGCCGACCTGCCCGGCGGCAGCAACCAGTGGGAGAGCGCCGTGTGGTTCAAGCGCTTCTCAGCGGGCGCATGGCAGGGCGGCACCGCGCGCGTGGGCGCACCGTTCGTCGCCACGCAGGCGTTGCTGAGCACGCCCGTGCTGCGCATGAACGCGGCGGGTGCGGCAGTCGTGAGCTGGGGGCGGCTGGATAACGCGCTCATGGCGGCGACGGCGGCACCGGGGGCCGCATTCGGCGCGGACCGTGCGGTGCGGGCGGCGGCTTCGCAGGCGTTGGCTAGCTTGCCTGCATTGGGCGTGGACGATGCGACCAATGCGCTGGTGGCATGGGCGCAGGGGAATGGGGTGGGGACGAGCGATATTTATGCGGCTCGGCACACGCTGGCGGATGGCTGGGGGGCGCCGGTGGCTCAGGAGGGCGCGGACGAAATTGCTGCGGCGCCGGATCTGGCGATGAATGAAGTGGGGAATGCGGTGCTGGCCTGGCAGCAGTTTGAGGCTGCGGCAGGGACGCGCATTTTGGTGCGGCGGTACGGGTCGGGGAGGTAGGTTGCGTGAGGGGGCAAATGGCTTGCCCTGATCGCGAGCCTGCGTGAGCAGCAGGCTGATGGCGGAGAGTGTGTCAGCCACACCTCCAGCATCCATGCGGGTTTCCGGGCGGTTTTCGTATCGCTACCATCAACTCTACCATCAACCTGAGAATGCACCTCCGTACTGCCGGCTGCATGTCGCCGATGATGTGTGTGCTGCATGAGATATTTGCAGTGCTCAACAAGGAGACGGTATGACTTGGACTTTCAAGCCTTCGGACCTGAAGGCTGTTGATCTAAAAAATGCCAAGCCTGGCGATTTTTTGTGCGCGCTGCGCTCCGGTGCGACTTACGAGCTATGGCTGAGGCTTGCCGGAAATGATCCTCGAGCCTCGCTGATAGTCAACCTCACTGGAAGCCACGCAATGGAAGTTTGGCCAGTGCAAGCCCCGGGCGCGGTGCCCACGCTGCTCGTTGCTTCTGGCGCGGATATTGAGCTAGAAATAAACGACAGCAAAGGTGTCGGTCGCGCGGACGGCACTCCAGGAACGCTACTCATCGCCGACAGCGGCGCCTATTTCGTAGCAAGCGTTCGGAACCAGGGTTTCACCGATGAGGGCTGCATTTCTCTGGCAACTTGGGAGTTCGTTGCTTTCCACGATGTGAGCAACGTGCGAGCTTCTTTTTCGACATGGCGGCTGGTGGACAGTCGCGAGTCCAGCAACAGGAATGTGTTGCTGTCTATCGGAGACTGGTCCAGCGGACAGGTATAGGTTCAAGATCAAGTCAGCACACGAGCGGTGCCCACCGCGCCTGAGCCCGCCCCCGGCTTGCCAGCTACTATCTCGTCACACCAAAACATTGAGGAGCGAGACTTGGCTGATTCATTCAACTGGACGTGCCCAACCTGCGGGAATCACACGACCATTACGAACCCCAATGTCTGTTTCCAACGGGTGCCCATCCGATGCGAGACGACCGCCGCTGGGAGCGCAATTGACTTGCGGGCATCCCTGATCGAATGCCCCAATCAAGAATGCAAGGCTCAAACCTTCTCTGTCAAGGCATGGCATGGCGACTACAGATACAGCCGCTCAGAGAATGAATTCATCGTAGAGCACGAATATGGGCGCAAGGTCGGGATCGGCACGTTCACCTTCTTGCCGACGACAGCGCAGCCCCTCTCCGAATACCCCCCGGCTGGGGTCCAGGCTGACTACAACGAGGCCTATCTCATAGCTCAGCTCAGCCCCAAAGCCTCAGCGACTCTGGCTCGCAGGGCGCTACAGGGAATGGTGCGGGATTTTTTTCAGGTTCTCGGAAAAAAGACCCTGCATGCAGAACTTCAGGCCATCCAAGACAAGTGCGATTCAGCACTTTATGAGGCGATGATGGCGGTCAAAAGCGTAGGAAACATCGGCGCGCACCCCGAGCAGGACATCAACCTCATCGTCGATGTAGAGCCAGGCGAGGCAGAAACGCTGCTGCAGCTAATCCACTTGCTCGATCGTGAGTGGTACGTGGCTCGCGCGGACCGCTTGGAGCGCATTGCGAAGATGAATCAGCTCGCGGCCAGCAAAGCTGCACCGTCACCTGCAGCGGCACAGTAGCATTCGCCCATGTGGAAGCCCGCTAGCCCCATCGTGATCGACGGCTGCGTCCTGACCGATCAGGAGGTCTGGTGGCACGAGTTTCGAAACGAACTCGAAGAGCTGGCGGAGGGTTTGATCGACAACACCTGGCTCACCATGGTCTGCCACGTCGTCTACGCCATCGCCTTCAAAGACGACCCACGGTATATCGCCAAGCTGGCGTACGCCGTCTTTGCGCTTGAGCGGCCAAAACTCGCTAGTACTGCGCGCAGAGAGCCTATGCACTGGCCGCGGCGGTCCTCGCCACGATTTAGAAGCTGCCGCCGGCCACTGCGGTAGATCGGGCCACAAACGAAAACCCCCAGCGCAAAGGCTGGGGGCGTGTTTCGTGATCGCTCGAACCTAAGCGCGAAAACTAAGCAAAATTCTTCTGAATCTCTTCGAGCTTAGACGGCGGCAGCGTGATTATTGCCTTGATGCCGTTTTGAATCTTGGAGAACACCATGCCACAAACCACAAATGGGACTATATAAATACCCCATCCGATGGTGTTCCAAAGCAAAATCTTATCGCCGTATCTAACAACTCGTTTTCGCATCTCGATCAATTCTTCATCGCCGCACGAGTCAAACTCCTGAACTCGCGCGATGGCTTCCTCTCGAAATTTCGAGTCCGTATCAAACTTATGTTTGAACGCCGCGAAGGTCCATAGATTGAAACGAGGCATGTCGTTTATAAGGTTGTGATAAGAAGCTCGCACTCGCAACGCATGTTGACGGTTGGAACCGTGGGACTTCTCAAGCAAATCTTCCGCCTCTTCCGTGGCGTGCAATAGCTTCAGGCGGACGAGCATTTGCTCCGAGGGTGCAAGAATGCCATCGGCAATGAAATGCAAAAACGCAAAAAGCGTCAGCGCAAGTATTAGTGTTCCCAAAAAAATCATGATTACTTTCCTGGTTTGGGGAGTTTTTGTCCAGCCTTGAAGGCTTGCAACTGCTCCGTAAATTCCCTGCGCATCCTCTGCGCATGAAAATACCAACCAAAAACAGTCAGTACAAATAACAAAAAGCCGAGGTAGTAGACAGAACCGAGTGCTTCGAAAATCCAACGAATCAACGGGACTATTTCTTGCTCTGGTATTCGCCAAATTAGCAAAAGAGCAACGGCGCCAATAATGGCGAAGGGGAATTGCCCCTTATTGATAGATGTAATGAATACATCTCTGATTGCCTGTGAGGGCCCAACCTTTGCCGGCGCTGGAGCGCCGGCGGGTTTCGTTACCGCCACGTTCTCTCTCCCAGGAAAGTCATCGAGTGTAAGAATTTGTGATGACTTTCGAGCTTACAGAGCTACTGCACGTTTGCAAGCAATGCAAGCCCTGTAGACAACCGACTGTGGTTGTAGTTCAACATTTGGTCAAGTCGGCCAAGTGGCCGACCTTAGCACCCGAGTACAACGCCACTAAAACGACGGTGGTTTACCCCGCCGAGTGAAGCCGCCGGCGCCTGCAACCATCATGATGCGGCCCCACCATAGGTACGGCTCCGACCCAGGCCGGCGACCAAGCGGCGCTCGGACCCAGCGACGGCCTGCTTGACCTGAGCCATGCTCGCCACGTCGCCAACGGTGAAGTTCTGAATGATTTGCACCGGTTGCCCGCCGCCGCCAGGGCTCACGGCGCCTGACTGATTGCCCATCATCAGATAGCTCTTGCCGCCAGCATTCAGGACTTCGGGCGAGCCCTTCTCGTTGATCTGGTATAGGCCGCCAGCCGACACCGGGCCGCCGATGGCGCGGCCGCCCTTGAAGATGCTGCTGAACAGCTCTGCAATCCAGCTGCGACCAGAGCCGCTGATCGAAAGGCCGCTTGAGCTGCCCGCCAAGCCCGTCAGGATGTCCGTGGCGTTATCGCCGGTGAGCGACCCTCCGGAGCCACCCAAGCCGCTGATCGTGCCGTCCAACAGCTTCGCCAGCGGGCCTGTGATCTGCTGCTTGATGACGATGCGCGCAATGTCCGTCAGGATGGAGTCGACTAGGCTCTTGACGCTCAGTTTTCCAGTCCTGGCGAACTCCACGATCGCATCCTCCATACCCTTGAAGGCGCTGCCGACGGCGTCCGAGGTCTGCTTGCTCAGGTTCTGGGTTTCGTCGAAGTAGGTCTGCAGACCCAGGCTCAGCCCGTTGACCCAGTCGCCTTGCGCCGCCTTGAGGTCCGCGTAGTGCTTCTTCCACTGCTCGAGCGACTTGCTCTGAAACTCATCGATGATCGAAAGGCGCTTGTCATACTCGACGCGCGACTGCTCGGTGAATTTGCCTTCGAGCTCGAGCACCGCACGGTTGTTTTGCAGGTCGCGGCGCTGGCTGGCATAGCGGTCCTCGATCTGCGTGACCCCTTGGTTGAAGTCACGCCGAGCCGGCCCCGCACCTACGTCTGCGATCTCGCGCGCCTGCTGCTTTGCCGTGGTGTCGAGGTACTCCTGCGCGGCCTGCGTTGCCGATAGGTAGGAGGCTTCGACCTGCCTCAAGGCCGCAGCCTGCTGCGTGGCCAGGACTTCTGTGTCCGCAGCCGCGGCTCGGCGCACCTTTGAGATCTTGGCCTCCACGTCGGCAATCTTCCGATCGTTGTCGATCCGGTCCTTGCCGGTCAACGACTCCTGCTCGAGCCGCCGTTTCTCAGCCTTGAGCGTCGACACCTGGGCAGCTTCGTTCGCCGTCAGGAAGGCGATCTTTTGCGCGAAGTACTCACGCTCATCGACAAGCCCCGCGTTGCGCATCGCTTCGAACACCTTTTCGCTGTTCGAGAACGTGTCGAGGATCGTTGCGCTGGCCGTCTTGATCGCATCCAGGTCGAAGGCGAGCTGCGCCTTCGCCTCCTGGGCGGCGGTGCTTCCCTTCTTGCTGCCGCTCTCCTTCGAGGTGTCGGCGATCGTCGGGGGGCGGTTCTTTCGCGACACGGCGTCGCCGAACTCTTGCCCGGCGAATTGTGAGGCGATCGTGTTGCGCTCGCGCGCGCGGGACAGCGCCAGAAGCCGCGCGTTGTCGGCCAGGTCGCTCTCGATGCCACGAGTTCCGAGGCCCTTGCGAGCCGAGAAATCGAGATTCTTCTGAAGCCGTTCGCGATCCCGCATCAGGTTCTTGATGTCGGCCGAGGCATCGCTTGAGAGCTTGCCAAAGCCGAAAACATCCTTTGCGGCGTCTTTGATCAGCAGGCCGAAATTTCCTTGTTCGCGGATCTCTTTGAAGTTCTGAAGGAACGTGTTCATCGCCGGCAACAGATCGCTCACGATCGACCGCGCCGCGTCCGTGGCGTAGGCCTTGAGAGCAAAGAGTTGCTTGTTGAATATCTCGGCCTGCGCGGCCGTCTGCGTGGTGGCGGTGCCGACTAGCTTGGTTTTCTCCGCAAGGTCGTTGAGGAACGGCGCCGCCTCCTTCACGCTCTTGCCAAACAACTCCTGCATCGCGCGAGCCTTGGTGCCATCCGACTCGAAGCCGGCGAACGCAACCGCGGTACGGCGCAGGGCTTCTGCGGGATCAAGCCCCTTGAGCTCCTTGATGTTCAGGTTCAAGGCCTTGAACAGTCGGTCCGCATCATCGCCAGGCTTCGACTCCTTCAGCGTCGAATTGAACTTCACCAGAATGGACTCGACCGCCTCGATGTTTCCCCCGGTCTCACGGGCCACTTGGTCAAGCGCACTGATGTTCTCGATGCTGGCGCCTGTCGCGTCCTTGATGTCGTTGAACTTGTCGAGTGCGTTGACCTGCGCAGCAATGCTTCCACCGACAGCCGTTCCCGCTGCAACGGCCGCTGACGCGACGGCGATGAAGCCGGTCCTGATCATTTGAGTGACCCGCACGCCGCGCTCGTAGCTTTCGGACATCTTCAGCGCCGAATCGGCGGCCTCAAGCTGCGCCTTCGAAGCACCCTTGAGCGAGAGGGTGTAGAGCTCAGACTCGCGCGTCGACATGCCATTCGTGGCGGCGGCGGTCTGAAGCTTCTTGACGTAGTTGTCGATCGACTTCGAAGCACGCGCAGAGCCGGCCGACATGGAGTCGCCGACATCCTTGCCCAGGCTCCTGATAGAACGCTTGGCTTCGTCGACGCCGGCGCGGACGCCTTTGCCGTCGACTGCCACTTCGATGACGCCTTGACCGATGACTTGGGACATTCGTTTCCTTCAATGATGTGCGGTTCGAACCAGGACAGCGCCGATGCTCATTGGTCCGCCTCCTGGAAGTCGATCGGGGGCAGTTGAGGCATGTATTCAGGCTTGCGGCCGTAGGCATCGAAGACCCGTGCGGCCTGTTCACGCGTGAGCGTTCCACTCATACCGCGGATTGCACGCGGTCGAAGGTCGGCCCACTTTTGCGGGTTACCTTTGGCTTCGTGCATGGCGCGCGAAAGCGCCAATCCGCGCAGCGGCGGCTCATCGGCTTGAGCACGGCGGGCTCGTGGCCTGCGATCAGTAGTTGGCATTTCAGATCTCCAGGGTTGAAGTCAATCGGAGGGCGCGGACGTGAGCGAGGATGGTTCGCCGAGCCGCCTCCTCGGCCTGCAACAGCGGGTTCATTCGCAGTTGCCCCTGTGATCCCGCGACCATGAGACCGCCGGTCTTGATGGCCCCCTGGATCTCGCGCAAGCGGTCCAGGGTTTCGCAGAGTTGGCACAGGAGTGCGAAGTCGGCGGCAGTCTCAAACGAATACTCGTCATTCGTCGCGGCCCAAAGGGCTCGGGCTTCGCTGCTTAGCCCCTGCGGCGCCCGGGTGCGCGGGGGGCGTTTTCGAGTTGTCATAGGTCAAAAATTAGGAAATTTGCCCGCCGCACACTGCGCGTGCGGAACCACGCGGTTTCCGGCACCCGACCGGCTGTAACATTTGGGTGCCCCCCCCTGCGCCCCCGAAGGGAGTGGCGTCGGCCGCGAAAGGTCGGTCGGGAGCCACTTCACAGGCCTGTGGAGGCACTGCCCTGCGAGCCCATGAGTGAGTGGGGCAAGCGAACCCCTGCGTGCTGGCGCCCCTATGGGCTGCTCTCTCGGTGGCGCCGGCAATTTGCATCTACGTCTTCTGTCAGCGGCTGACGGACTGACGTCGCGACATGATCGTCATGGCAGCCTCGACGACATCCTTCGGCGCAGTCAACGCACCGGTTTCAGCTTGCGTCTTGATTGCCATCGCCTTCGCGAAGACCAGAGCTCCCGCGATAGACGCGACGCCTCCAGCGATGACGTGGGGCGACACCGGGATCACGACGCCTGCAGCCATCAGGCGTCGGTACGAGTTCATGGTCGCCTGGAGCCGGTCGGCCTGTTCAGAGGTCTGACGTTGAGCAGTCATTTGCGTCTCCGCTTCGGTTAGGTCGCCGAGTGCTGGTAGGTCTTGACGGCGCCGACGTCGAGCAGGTTGCCACCGGTACGTGCGGCACCCAGGAAGCCGACCTGCCCCTTGAGGGCAAAGGCCGAGTCATCCATGCGCAGCAGCGTCACGTCGAGTGCGTCGCGGATGCTGTACTTGCTGAAGTTGCCGAACGCCAGCGTCTTCGCATTTGCCGCGGGCGCAGCCATGTCGTTGTTCGGGAACACCGGGAAGCCAAGCATCTCGGCGAAGTACGAGCCATCCGAGTCGCGACGACCTTCCTTGAAGATGGGCTGGCCGTCGGTGTCCTTGAGCTTCCGCAGAACCTTCCGCATCGCGCTCGAGCACATGAACCCAACCATCGGTTGCGGCGCACCCGGCGTCTTGTCCGGCATGCCGAGGTGCCCGTCGTCAACGCTCTCCATCAGGTCGACGATGTCGTCATAGATGATCGTCAGCGTCTGACCGGTGGTGCCGACCTTGCCGACCGTGGCTGCGGTGATGAGCCCTGTCGGTTCGCCGGTGCCCGTGCCCGTAGTGAACAGCGCGTTCTGCTTGCGGCCGATGCGCTCGCGCATGCGGAGCATCAGGAAGGACACGATGTCGATCGAACTGTCCTGCAAGAGTTCGACCGGCACGGTGAAAACCTTGCTCGACACTCGGCAGGTGTTCACCGGGGCGGTGCCGAAATTGGCGTCAAGGTTGGTTGCGGCGGCGTTCTGCGCGAGCACTTCGCCGACTTCCGAAGTGCCGTCGGATGTCGGGATCGAGAGGTCGCTTCCCTTCGCCGTGTGGAACTGCGATGCAACGGCACGCATCCACCCGTAGCCCTTCAGCATGTTGACCAACTCCGCCGCGACCAACGTGGCGACGGAGTAGCCGCCTTGCGAGCCGGTCGTCGTAGACATGGCATTGCGCACCTTGGCCGCCTGCTCCTTTGTGTAGCTGTTGGCGTGGTTGCGGATGTAGGTTTCGACACCGTCGCGGAGGCCGGCGTAGCCACCCGGCAGCGAAGAGGCCATTGCCTCGAGCTTCAGGCGCGAATAGTCGATGGGCTGGAATCGGTTCTCGTTGTACATGGTGTCTCCCGTTCAGAGTGCGTAGTTCTGCAGTTCACGGACGCGCGACCAGATCGGGGCTTCGGACGAGCCCATCGAGAGCGTGCCTAGGTAGGGCCAGCGCACGTACTCGCGGAAGTTGGCGCGGTAGCCGGCACGTTCAACGGTACGGATCATCTCGACCTCTTCCTGAGACAGTGCGTCGAGCGCCTTCAGGGCTTCCAACGCGCGTCCGGCAAGCTTGCGGTGCTCGGCTTCGAGGGCTCGGCAGACGCCGGCGCTGAGTTCGCCCGTCAACTGGTCGCGCGCCTGCTGCCGGGCGGTGAGCGCCTTGGTCAGAGCCTCGGCCTGCTGGCGCAAGATCAGATGCTCTTCGCTGAGCGCGGAAGGGTTGTTGCCGGGACCTTCGACCTGGCCGGTTTCTGCGAAGCGCAGTGCGGCTGCCACATGCGAAGAGTCGCGGTCTTCCACGACTGGCGCGCGCAGCAGCGATTCGATCTCCGCGATGCGCCCTTGGACCTTGCCGAGCGCGGCCGCGAGTCCCTCGATTTCCTTGGCCGCTGCGGCGTACTCCGGATGCTTGGTGATGGGGGTCATTCGTACCTCTGTGGGTGTGGAAAGTTGATGAGTGATCATGGCAATCGCGCCTTCTTCTGTCGCGGTTCTGGTTCTTCAGATTTGCCGCAAATTGATGGAACTGGCCGAAGCTTCAGCGCAGTGCGGCCACGCTGGGCCGACCGTCTGAAAGGCTCTCGTAGTACAGCGTCGCGACCTTCGAGGCGCATGCATTCACCTCCGGCAACTTGCCGATGCGCTCGAAGAGCTCGGTGTTGATCGGCAAGTCGTTGTCTGCGATCGCAAGACGGAAAACCCATCCATGCACGAGGGAGCGCAACTGCATGCGCTGGCGTGCCGCGGCCAGGCGTTTCTCGCCGCCTGGCCAGGGCTTGCCGAAGGCGTCATCCCAGCTACCAACGTTGGCCTGCTCTACCAAGGAGTGACGGCGCGCGAACTCTGCCGCCAGCCATTCAGGCGCCGCCAGCCTGTTCGAAGCGCACAACCGCATGCAGCGCATGACCTCGAGCCCCCCACCCACCGCGATGCACGCGCCGCGCGCCTGGAGCACGGTCTGCGCGGCGTAGTGCTGCGCGAGAGGCTCGGGCATGCCTGGCGAAAACGCAGCGCTCGCAGCTTCAGCGGCCGATGCAGTCCACGGGTCGAAGGTGGCATGGTTCCAAGGCTCGGTCATCCCTTCCCTCCCAACAACCGTTGCAGCAACTTGCCCGTCTGCGCGGCAGGGGTGCCGCCGCTGGCTGCCTTTACCTGAGCGATGCCATCCATCAGCGCCTTGCGCGTTTGGGCGGCGGTAATGGGAAGATCCGGGCGGCCTTCCAGCGCGACCACAACGGCTTCGACCGTCTCGGCGCAGGGGTCAGAGAGGTAGCGGGCGAATGCAAATCCAAGGGAGATGTCAGTCATGCTCGATCTCCTGCTCGGGCAATGCTTGAAGCATCCCGTTTTTGGGTGTCTTTAAGGGTCCCGTTTTCGGGGGTGTTCGAGAAACCGAATCGGTTTCCAGCAGATAACCCGGTGGGTTCGGGTTGGGTTTCGCAGGCGATGCGTTCGGCCGCGTTCGGTTGCGCTCTCTGCCCATCGGTGCGGTCAGCACACAAGGCCGATGCTGGCGCCGTGCTAGCAGCATGCGAGCAGCACGGTGCTAGCACGATGCTCGTCCGGTGCTGACCCGTGTCCGTCCCGCCGGACATCTGTCCGCAGTCCGCCGCCAGTTGTCCGCAATCTGTCCGCATGGCGTGCGGACAAAGCCCCTCCCGAGCCCCTTCGCAGGGGTTCGCTAACGGTTGGGTAACGGTTGCAGCGTTAGCCGCCGGGATGGCCCAATTTGGCCCACGCACCCCAAAAGCCTTGAAGGCATGGATCGGGGACAGGACACCCGGTGTAGATGGCTCTTCTAGATGGTGCCCGCATGGCGGGACAGAGAGTCTGTGGATAACCGGCCCTATAGACCCGCATGGCGGGACAGAGAGCGAGTCCCTTATCCCGTGGGGCGGGTCTATAGGCATGCCCTCTGTCCCGTGGGGCGGGATAAGGGTCGCATTTTTCAATGTCTGTGACAGACTCTGTGCGTGACGCGTCAGCGCGCGTGACTCACGCGTGACACGGGCGCGTTCGCCTTGTAGGCGCTGCGCTCGAAGGTCCGCGCCAGGTCGTGATCGAACCCCTCCAACTTGTCGAGGCCGATCCACGTCACCGCAAACCATGAGGCCTTGTTCGGCCTGCATCCCATCACGGTCTGGTGCACGAGCTTGGCCGCGATCAGTTCCTTGAGGCACTTCTCCCGCGTGTCGTTGCTGTTCCATCCGCGGGTCTCCATGTAGGCGCGTGAGCACAGCAGCGAGCCGTTGTTGTCGCCGCGCAGTTGTCGGGCGATCTCGATCAGCAGTGCCCTCGCGTACACGCTCAGACCGCGGTAGGCGGCCGAATCGATCACGCTGAAGGGCAAGGCCACAAAGCCCCCAGAATCGCGCGTCTGGGTCGCGTAGCGGTTGCGCTTGGCCATCCATCACACCGCTCCTTTCGGCTCGGCGATGAGGCTATACAAAGCCACACCACGATGCGTGAAGCCGTCGGAGTCCACGCTGGTGACACGGGCCGACTCGATCAGGAAGCCGCGCTCAACCAGATTGAGCACGCGACCGGCCGGGTGGCTGATACCGCACTGCCGCAACTCGTAGGTGTGGTGCGGCCGACTGCGCAATCGCGCCAGCAACTTGGCCATTTGCACTTCGGTGGCGGTGGACTTAGACTCGCGCTGCTTATTGATTTCGCCTGAGGCCTCAGCACCGTTCCCGCGGTTCTGGGGTTTCTTTTTTTCCGTCATGCCGGCACCTCCGTCGACGGCTGAGTGAGACGGTCAAGCCAAGTGTCGGCTTTCTCGATGCACCCGAAGATCCAGGCACCACCGAGCGGCATGCTCAGAACGATGTTTCCGGCGCTAGTGAGGGTGCAGGTATATCCAAGCAGTGCGGCGCGCGCCTGAATCGTGCTCAGAGCTTTGTCGGCCGTGCTCATGCGGCCACCTTGCTAGCGTTCTCAAAGCGCTCGATGGTCTCCATGCGCCAGTACGGCTTCGAGGGGCCGAACGGGTACTCCGGGGCCGGGATCACGCCCGACTTGAGCTTTTCGTAGAACGTGGAATTGGAGATGCCCCAACGCTGGCGCAGGCGGGGGCCTTGTATGTAAACCGGTGCGTCCGGTTCGGTGCGGGTCAGTTGCATTGCATTCATCCGTATTGGTTTGGATGGATGCAGTGTGTTTTTGGAGGGGCAAGCCGAATAGACCGCGTCCGCAGAGACGCCCCCGCTTCGGCGCGTAAACGCCCCCGTCTCGGGCGGAGGCGGGTGCTAGTGCTCCCCTCTTGTTGCCTTCAAAAGCCATTCATGGATTGTTTTTTGCGCTCGATCCTCGCTCAGCGGGCGGCCCATCTCGCTCGCCTTACTCAGCACGTCATTCTTGAGTTTTTTCGATGCCTCGTGCGGAGAGGCGTAGCGTCCAGACCGATAGAGTTCAACGGCGTATGCCTCCACCGCCCGCGTCTTGCTGTGCCGCGCGTTCTGCACCTTCTCCATGTCTGGAGACTTAATGTGTTTCATCACGAAGATGGCCAGCGCCGCCGGCGTCAGGCACTCGTGGGCCTCGATGACCTCTAAGAAGGCTTCAGACGTTTGGCCTGCAGCATCGAGTCGAATCGCCAACGCCAAGTGATGAGCTAGCTTCAACAGGAGATAGCCGTAGTTCGGCAACGGAGACTCAGGCGGCGGCGGCAGGATCTCCTTGCCAGCAGACTCTGACGCCAACATCACAGAGAAAACGCTCTTGTAGTAAGCCCCCGGCTCCATGCCAAATTCATGGGCCATGATGCCGTCGACGTGCCAGGCCAAATAGTCGGCCTCGATGGTTGGGGTGTTCATCGCGTACCTCACGCACCTGTGAAAGGTGCCGCGCCAGCCCGTCAGGTTCACGGGTCTTCGGGGATCAGCCTAGACGCGGCAAAAAGGAAACTGCGTCTATTTGGTGGCGGCGGCTCGAGGCGAGCGGACACGCTTCGTGGAGGTGCGCACGAGTTGCAGATGTCGCGCTCGGCCTTTTAAGTCAGTCAACGAGCCGGCGGGATAGAAGAAGATTTTTCCATCTTCGTTGCGTACGGCATAGCCTTTGCGCATGCCATGCTTGTCGATCAAGTGATTCCCGAAGCCCCCGACAACGACCAGCAGTTCTCCAGATTTTCGATGGAGACAAACGTCGTTCGGAGCGAAGAGAGTCGGCCCCTCGTAATGATAGTTGTCCTCCCCCACTATCATTTTTGTTTCGTACGAGATCGCGTCCAGGTTTACAGTTGCGGTTTCCATGATGTGCGGTCCTTCCAGGTTTGCACGTTGCGGATAGACGGTCCTTGGTGTGTCCAGCACCTTGGGCCGTCGCTTTTTGTGCCTCAGATAGGTCGCCTCAGACTGAGGACACCTCCCCCTGAGGCTCGGCGGTCACTCCTTCGGCAACTTGGCTTTGTCGATCTTCTCGCGCACCCATGGCGCACCGCCGAGAACCTGCAGCTTTTCCTTCTGTGCTTCGGATAGCTTGATCGTCACCGGAGATGTTGCGGGAGCGCCAGCGACTTGCGGCTTTCTCCCTGCGCCAGCCCGAGCCCCGCCGATTTGCTTGTTTGTGCTCATGACTGAAATAGTACACCTAATCTGAATGATTTGGAATACCAAATCAAAGGGCAAACCCTTATCTGCGCGCAAGCGTCCGTAGCTACGCTCAACTCTTCAGAACCACTCGCTCAAGACCATGCCCCACTTTGCACTGACCTTCCGAATCGCCTCTGACTCCGAGTATCAAGAACGATACGACTCGTTCGTCGACACCGTCATCGCACTGGCTGGCGGTTCCGGGAAGGTGTGGGACCAGACCACTTCATTTTTCGTCTTCAAGTCCAACCTCGGCGCCCAGGATTTGGTGAGCCACCTCTATACGAAGAGCAAGTTCCACTCTGGGAAAGACGTCATGGTGGCGATCGACCTCGACAACAGAGTCAAGGCGACCAAGGGACCGATCGAATACGAGCCACTTCTCACTAGCTACCTCGGCTTCTGAAACCCAGGAATACCGGCCTGTCACGCCGGGGGGTTCAAATCCCCCCGTCAGCAAGTGCCCGGGGCCGGAATCGAACCGGCACACCTTTCGGTGGGGGATTTTGAGTCCCCTGCTTTCGCTTAGGACGACCACGGCGGTCTTGTCCATCCCCGAAACGAGCGAGAGGGTAGGCCCGCTTCTAGCGGTTACGCCAGCGCTGGCACGATCTGCTGGCGCAATTCGGCGCAAGAAGACCTGCGATGCTCTCGCACATCACATGAAATCACCTATCGATCCCACCATCACCGGCAAATTCTTCGGCCATGCGAGCGAGAGATTCCCGGCGCTCTTGGTAGGACTCTCTCAATTCCGCGATCGTCTCCAAGCCGCCGGAGAAAACAACCCCTACTTCGCCTGGAAGGTGTCCGATCTCGCAACGAACAGGAGGTCCTTCGAGCTGGAATACCTGAGCTTGAAGTTGCGCGCAGTCTTGACCATCCGTCCGCACATCGACCTCAATGGCCTGATCACCTTCTATAAGCTCGATGAGTTCGACCCGACAGTCGCGATCGAGATCGACACGATCTCGTTCGACGCAGAGTTCGGCGGCACGGGCATAAAGAACACAGGTGGCGCTGAGTTGTACATAAACGTCGAGCGTCATGCGCTCGTGCTCATGTCAAGTGTGCTGCACGGAGCCTACCTCTCTGAAGGCGATGCGTGCGAACCGCCTTGATCCGCCCTATGCCGTATTGATCGGCACCGCGTTGCCCGCCTTCGGGATCGCGTCGGGGGTGACGTTTCGCGTGAAACGAGCCCCCGAGAGATTCCCGCGCGTGAGGGCCCTCCTATTTGGCCCCTACTTTCCCAGCAGGCCAAAGAACCATTTGGCGACCGCCTTCACGGCGGCGGGAACGAGGCTGACTACTCGCTTCACCGCCGAGGTCCGGCTCGCTTGACGTTGTTGCTGCAGCACGAGCACCAGGCGCTCTTTAGCGCGGTCGAGACAAGCCTGCAACGGCGGCTCCAACTCATCTAACACATTCGGATTCGCCGCCATGTTGTGAGCAGCTGCGCGCACGCGCTCGCGAACAGTGTCATGCAATGCCTGCAGATGCGTGCCTGCAGATCTCAATAACGACGCTTCTTCGGCCTCGCTGATCCAGACGGAACGCGGCCAAGTTGCGATGAACACAGCCTCGGCCTTTGCCTTCAATTCGTCGAGAGAGCTCTCCCCAAACGCCCGAATATCCTGCAGCATCGCCCCAGAGCGCAGGCTGCCAGCAGCAGCGCGGCGACGGCGCATCGCTTCAACATCTGCGGCGAAATTCCGAGTCAACCGATCCGCCTCTGCGCCAATCTCCGCGTCTGCCATCAACACAACGTCTGCCATGCGTCGCTCCTGTGTAATGCGTGCGCATTCTCACACTGCGACCATCGCCGAGCATCAACGCTCCTCGCGACGCGCACCGACCAGCGGAACCACATTGCCGACCTTCGGGATCACATCGCAGTAGTCGGCCCAAGCCTGCATCATCTTCAGGCGCTTGGCGAGCATGTCGCCGCGGCGGTAGGCGGCCTCCACCGCCGAATCGATCGTGTGCGCGAGCGCCATCTCGGCCATGTCGCCGGGGAACGCTGTCTTCTCCGACGCCCAGTCACGGAACGTGCTGCGGCAACCGTGAGGCACGCACACCCTGCCCTTCGCGTCCTTGTAGCCCATGCGGCGCATACACAAGCTCAGGCTCATATCGCTGAGCGGCTGGAGAGGCTTCCGGCCCGGAAACACGAGTTCTGAGCCGTCGATGCGCGGCTGCTCCCTCAGGAGCTGCAGCGCCTGTCTCGACAGTGGCACGCGGTGTTCCTTCTTCGCCTTCATGCGCTCGGGCGGGACGATCCACAACTTCGCGTCGAGGTCGATCTCATCCCACCGAGCCCCACGCACTTCCCCCGACCTGCTGGCGGTCAGTACGGCCAGCTCAAGGGCTTTCGCGCTCATCCCTTCAATGCCGCGCAGATCGCGCATGAAGGCGCCCACATCAGCGAGCTGCAGCGCCGGATGGTGTGCCACCTTTCTGATCTTCCGTGGGCGGCCGAGAAGCTGGTCAAGGTGGCCTCGCCAACGGGCCGGGTTCTCGCCAGAGCGGTACTTACGCACGGTGGCCCAGTCGAGCACCGTCTCGATGCGACCGCGTAGGCGTGAGGCAGTTTCGGTCTTGGTCATCCAAATCGGCTCGAGCACCGCGAGCACGTTGGTGAGGTCGACATGCCCGACAAGCAAACTGCCGATCTTCGGGGAGGCGTACAGGTCGAGCGTGCTGCTCCATTGGGCTCGATGCTTCGCGTTCTTCCATTCCCCTGACTTCGCTTTGATGTAGGCCTCCACACACTGGTCGAAGGTCTTGGCGCTCGCGCAGGCTGCCGCAATGGCGCTACGGGCCGCCTGACGGGCCTGGATGGGGTCTTCCCCTGCGTGGATCTGGTCGCGTGCAGCCCTGGCCCGATCTCGGGCCTGCGCGAGGGTCACGTCGGGGAAGCCTCCGAGCCCCATGTCACGAATCTTGCCGGCCACCGTTGCCCGCAGCACCCACGACCGAGCCCCAGCGTCATTGATCTTCAGCTTGAGGCCTGCGACGCCGCCGACAGCGTGGGCGCCTGGCTTGTTTAGTCGGCTGACCTGTAGGGCGCCGAGTTCTGCCGCTTTTTTGGGCATATCGTCCTTTCCACCATCCTTGCCACCAAAGATTATGCGATTGGAACGAATCAAGCGGGATTGTTTCGGAGCCTGCTTTCGAGGTTTCTCCTCTGAAAAGCGAAAAAACTCGGATGGTTTTGGAGGCTACCGGATGCGCAAAATGCGGAGAGTGTGAGATTCGAACTCACGGACGCTTTCACGTCGGCAGTTTTCAAGACTGCTGGTTTAAACCACTCACCCAACTCTCCGGAACCGTCGATTTTATGCCGACGGCGCAGCCTTACTCGTCATCGGGCAGGAACAGCGTCTGCAGGTCGCTCAGGAAGTCGAGTCCGCGCTCGGTGGGCCACACGCGGAACAGGTCGCGTGCGACGAGGCCCTTGCGCTCGGCCTCTTCCAAGCCGCGCTGGATCGACGTCATCGCCAGGCCCGTGCGCTCGCTGAACTGGGGCAGCGTGAAGCCCTGCTTCAGCCGCAGCGCGTTAAGCATGAACTCGAAAGGCAGGTCGGCCAGCGCCACTTCGTCGCTCTGCGACACGGCCATGCCGGCGCGCGCGTTCTCCATGTACAGGCGCGGTTCGCGATAGCGCACCTGCCGCACGATGCGGTGCGCAAAGCTCAGCTTGCTGTGCGCGCCGGCGCCAATGCCGAGGTAGTCGCCGAACTGCCAGTAGTTGAGGTTGTGCGCGCACTGGTGCCCGTCGCGTGCATAGGCCGAGACCTCGTAGCGCGACATTCCGCTCGCGCCCGTGCGCTCGGTGATGCGGTCGAGCATGGCGTAGGCGATGTCGTCCTCGGGCAGCGTGGGTGGGAACTTGGCGAACCAGGTGTTGGGCTCGATGGTGAGGTGGTAGATCGAGATGTGCGGCGGCGCGAGGGCCAAAGCCTGGGTCAGGTCGGCGTCGAGGCCTTCCATGGTCTGGCCCGGCAGGGCGTACATCAGGTCGAGGTTGAAGGTGTCGAAGGCGCTCGCAGCCTCTTCCACCGCGGCGATGGCCTGGGCACGGTCGTGCACGCGGCCCAGCGCCGTGAGGTGCTCGTCGTTGAAGCTCTGCACACCCACCGACAGGCGCGTGACGCCGGCCGCACGGTAGGCGCGGAAGCGGTTGCGCTCGAAGGTGCCGGGGTTGGCCTCGAGCGTGATCTCGCACTCGGGCGCGAGCTTCAGGCGCGCGCGCACGTCACCCAGCAGCCGGTCGATGGCCTGCGGCGAGAACAGGCTGGGCGTGCCGCCGCCGATGAAGATGGTGTGGACGGTGCGACCCCAGATCAACGGCAGCGCGGCGTCGAGGTCGGCGATCAGCGCGTCGATGTAGGCGGCTTCGGGAAGGCCGTCGATGTCGGCCTCACTGGTGGCGCGCCACTCGTGCGAGTTGAAGTCGCAATAGGGGCACTTGCGCAGGCACCACGGCAGGTGGATGTACAGCGACAGCGGCGGCAGCGCGGCGAGTTGCAGGGGGCCGGGGCGCATCCAGTGCAGCACGTCATTGGCCTGGGGAGCGCCGCCGGCTTGGGCGGGCTGGATCGGGAAGACGGTGGCCATGGGTCAGAACCAGCGCTCGCGCATCAGGGCGAGCATGGCGTGCGCGGCGCGGCCGCGGTGGCTGTTGGCGTTCTTCACGTCGGGCGGCAGCTGGGCGAAGGTCTTGCCGAAGGTCGGCAGGTACATGACGGGGTCGAAGCCGAAGCCGTTGTCGCCGATGGGCGCGGGCGCGATCTCGCCGACCACGCGGCCGACGGCAATGAGCGGCTCGGGATCGTCGTGGCGACGCAGCGCGACGAGCGTGCTGACGAGCGCGGCGCGGCGGTTGACCACGCCGTCGAGCTGTTCGAGCAACGCCTTCACGTTGTTGGCGTCGCCCTTGGCGTAGCCGAACTGCGTGGCGTAGTAGGCGGTGTCGACCCCCGGCAGGCCGCCGAAGGCGTCGACACACAGGCCGGCGTCGTCGGCAATGGCCGGCAGGCCGGTGGCGGCGCTGGCGTGGCGCGCCTTGGTCAGCGCGTTCTCGACGAAGGTGCGGAAGGGTTCTTCAGCCTCGCCCACGCCCAGTGCCGACTGCGGCACCAGGGTGACGGACAGCTCGGCAAACAGCTGCTGGAGTTCGGCGAGCTTGCCCGCGTTGTTGGAAGCCAGAACCAGTTTCATGGAAAGTCAAAGATGGCTGTGGCGTCCGATGAGCGGGCGCCAGTGGCTCGTTGGTTGTGATCGTCGTTCAGTCAGTTCGAAAGCAGGGCCTGCTGCTGCAGGCTCACGAGTTCGCCGATGCCCTTCTCGGCCAGGCCGAGCAGGAGGTTCATTTCTTCGCGCGTGAAGGCCACGCCTTCGGCCGTGCCCTGCACTTCGACGAAGTGGCCGGCGCCGGTCATGACGACGTTCATGTCGGTGTCGCAGGCAGAGTCTTCGGTGTACTCGAGGTCGAGCAGCGGCGTGCCGTCGACGATGCCCACCGAGATGGCGGCCACGTGGCCCTTGATGGGCGAGGTCTTGAGCGCGCCGGAGGCCAGCAGCTTGTCGACGGCGTCCTGTGCGGCCACGAAGGCGCCGGTGATGGCCGCGGTGCGCGTGCCGCCGTCGGCCTGCAGCACGTCGCAGTCGAGGTGGATGGTGCGTTCGCCCAGAGCGGCGAGGTCGAACACGGCGCGCATCGAGCGGCCGATGAGGCGCTGGATTTCCTGCGTGCGGCCGGTCTGCTTGCCCTTGGCGGCCTCACGGCTGCTGCGGGTGTGGGTGGCGCGCGGCAGCATGCCGTATTCGGCCGTGACCCAGCCTTCGCCGCTGCCCTTCTTGTGCGGCGGCACTTTTTCTTCGACCGAGGCGGTGCATAGCACGCGGGTCTGGCCGAACTCGATGAGCACGGAGCCTTCGGCATGGATGGTGAAGCCGCGGGTGATGCGCACGGGGCGCAGCTGGTCGGCGGCGCGGCCGCCGCTTCGTGTGAAAGCAGTCATGTGTCTGGAGGAAACCGAAAAAGAAAAAGAAAAACCGCGAGACCCGATCAGGAGATCAGGTCTTGCGGGCGGCAGAGCGGCGGATGGCTTCGTTGATCTCGGCGATGGAACGCTCGATGGCGTCTTCGTCGAGGTCGTCGATCTCGCTGTCGGACGGCATGCCGGCCTGGATGGTCGAGGCGAACACGCCGTCGTCGATGGTTTCGGTGGACACGCCGCGGTCGTCGCCGGGCGTCTCGGGCATTTCCCATTCGAGCGCGATCAGCGTCACGTTGTCGCTGTGGGCGCCGCCCTTGCGCAGCGCCATTTCGGCCAGGTCGGGCGCGGCGTCGGACACGGGCTTGCCGGACGAAAGGGTGTGCACGATGACGGCGTCGTCGAGCACGCCCCAGACGCCGTCGGAGCACAGCATGAGGCGGTCGCCGCGCTGCAGCGGCAGCGGCGCCGACACGTCGAACAGCGGCGTGGTCGGCGAGCCGAGGCAGGTCAGCAGCAGGTTGCGGTTGACGGGCGCGTCGGTGGCGCCGTGGGGCTTGGGGCGCTCGGCGTGCGAGTGGTCGCGCGTGCGGGTCAGCAGGCGGCCATCGCGCACGACGTACAGGCGCGAGTCGCCGCAATGCAGCCAAGTGGCGGTAGCGTTCTGCAGCACGGCCGCGACCACGGTGGTGCGGGGCGTGTCGAGCATCGCCTTGTGGCTCGCGTACCGCATGATCTGCTGGTGCGCCGACATGGCCGATTCGGCCAGGAAGGCCTTCACGTCCTTCACGGTGGGGCGGGCCTCGCGCTGGTACAGCGCGGCGATGGTCTGCAGCGCCAGCTGGGCCGCCACTTCCCCCTCAGGGTGGCCGCCCATGCCATCGGCGAGCACGAACAGGCCCGACTCCCGCGTGTAGCAGTAGCCCATGCGGTCTTCGTTCTTGAGACGGCCGCCCTTGCGGCTGACCTGGAACACGGAGAACTTCATGTCGATCAGGCCGGACGGGTGGTGGGCGCGGCGGCGCGCGGCAGGCTCTTCTTGTCGAAGGAGCGGATGTTGTCGATCGACAGGCGCACCTTTTCGCCGACCGTGAGCTTGGTGTAGCGGCGCTCGCCTTCGCGGCTGAGTTCCTTTTGCAGCGCAAACACCGACTGCGGGCGCGAGAGCGGGTCGAGCGACATGCACCACTCGACCACCTCGATGAGGTTGTCGGAGTACACGCCGCGCAGGCGCGAGAGCGACAGGCTCAGGCGGTCTTTCTCGATGCGCCGGGGTGCGTCGTTGGGCGGGTAGCCCTGCATGCAGGCGTAGATGCAGGCGCCGATGGCGTAGATGTCGGTCCAGGGGCCCATCGACGAATCGCGCCGGTACATCTCGGGGGCAGCGAAGCCGGGCGTGTACATCGGGCGGATGAAGATGCCTTCCTTGCTGAGCACTTCGCGCGCGGCGCCGAAGTCAATCAGCACGGCGCGGTCGTCGTCGGTGACGAAGATGTTGGCGGGCTTGATGTCCAGGTGCAGCATCTTGTACTGGTGGACGATGCGCAGGCCGCGCAGGATTTCGTCGAACAGCGAACGGATGGTCGATTCGCGGAACACCTTCTGCCGCTTCAGGTCGCGTGCCGTGACCACGAAATCCTGCAGGGTCGCGCCCTCCAGGTAGTTCATGACCATGTAGACGGTCTCGTTTTCGCGGAAGAAATTGAGCACGCTGACCACCGACGCATGCGAAATCTGCGCGAGCGAGCGGCCTTCTTCGAAAAAGCTCTTGAGCCCCAGGCGGTACAGCGACAGCTTCTCGGGCGGCACTTGCGGCGCCAGCTCGCCGGGGCCCCGCGTGGCGAGCGACGAAGGCAGGTATTCCTTGACGGCGACCTGCTGGCCGTTCGGGTCGATCGCGAGGTAGACCACGCCGAAACCGCCCGCGGAAAGCCGGCGAACAACGCGATATCCGCCAATGACCGTATCGGGCAACAGGGGCGTAGGCTTGACCTTTGACATAATCCGGGAGTTTCGCCCGAAGGCGATGGTGCGGCAAGCGAACGCTGTACCGACGCCTCGGTGCTTGCAAGCAAAACCACAGTGAGGCGCAATGCCAGTTTACAGCATGACCGGCTACGCCAGCGGCCAGAACGGCCCCGCAGGCAGCCACTCCGAAGCCGATGCACGGCCCTCCGCCGCGGGCCGGCTCGGGGTCGAAATCCGCTCGGTCAACAGCCGCTTTCTCGACCTCACCTTCAAGCTCCCCGAGGAGCTGCGCCAGCACGAGACCGCGCTGCGCGAGCTGCTCACAGGCAAGCTCAAGCGCGGCAAGGTCGAGGTGCGCGCGGCCATCGAGAACACGTCCCAGGCGGGCGTGGTCGAGCCCTCCGTCAAGCTGCTTCAGCGGCTGAACGGCGTGCAGGACGGCATCCGCGCCTGGCTGCCGGGCGCCCGCGAGCTCAGCGTGGCCGACGTGCTGCGCCTGGCCGGCAGCGACGGCGCCACGCGCGGCGACTGGGGCCCCGACCTGCTCGACGTGGCAGGCAAGGCGCTTGAGGCGCTGATGTCGGCCCGCCAGCGCGAAGGCGCCCGGTTGGCCAAGATGCTCGAAGCGCACCTGGCGCAGCTGCGCACCCTGGTGCAGCAGGCCGGCCCACTGGTGCCCCAGCTGGTCGAACAGCAACGCAACCGCTTCCTGGAGCGCTGGCAGGAGGCCATGGGCCTGACCGCCGGCACGGGCGGCACGCTGCCCGAAGCCGCCCAGGACCGCGCCCTGACCGAAGCCACCGCCTTCGCGATCCGCATCGACGTGGCGGAAGAGCTCACGCGGCTGAATTCGCACCTCGACGAGATCGAGCGGCTGCTCAAGAAGGGCGGCGAGATCGGCAAGCGGCTGGATTTCCTGATCCAGGAACTGCACCGCGAAGCCAACACCCTGGGCTCCAAGTCGGCGGCCCTGGAACTCACGCGCATCGGCGTGGACATGAAGGTCCTCATCGAACAGATGCGCGAGCAGGTGCAGAACATCGAATGACGACGAGCCTACCCATGGACTACCCCGGCAATATCTTCGTGGTCGCCGCGCCAAGCGGCGCTGGCAAATCGAGCCTGGTCAAGGCGCTCATGGAGCTCGACTCGGCCGTTCAGCCCTCGGTCTCCCACACCACGCGCCCCCCGCGCGGGCAGGAAAAGCACGGCCGGGAGTACTTCTTCGCCTCCCCGACCGAGTTCGACGCCCTGATTGCGGCTGACGGCTTCGTGGAATGGGCCCATGTGCACGGGCACCGCTACGGCACGTCGAAGAAGGCGGTCGAGGAGCGGGTGGCCCTGGGCACCGATGTGATCCTCGAAATCGACTTCCAGGGCGCGCTGCAGATCCGCAAGACCTTTGCCAACGCAGTCATGATCTTCATCCTCCCGCCCAGCTGGGAAGAGCTGCGCTCCCGCCTCGAGCGGCGCGGCGAGGACAGCGCGGCGGTGATCGAATTGCGCCTGAAGAATGCGGCCGAAGAGATGGCCCAGGCCGGAAAATTCGATTTCGTTATAATCAACGAGTTATTTGAGCGCGCACTTTTCGATCTCAAGGCGATCGTCCACGCGCAGCGGCTCCGGTATTCCGCACAGCGCAGAGCACGTGCCGATACGTTCGCCGCACTGAACATCCCTTGAAATCCCCGCTCACCGACCGAAAGAATTCATCATGGCCCGCATCACCGTCGAAGATTGTCTCGTTCAGATCCCGAACCGTTTCCAGCTCGTTCTCGCCGCCACGTACCGCGCGCGCATGCTGAGCCAAGGCCACGCCCCCAAGATCGAGAGCAAGAACAAGCCCGCCGTCACGGCCCTGCGCGAAATCGCCGAAGGCAAGATCGGCATCGAGATGCTCAAGAAAGTGCCGGGCTGATCTTCTGACGCAGCCCTGCAACGAAAAGGCACCGCATTGCGGTGCTTTTTTTACGTCTGGACGCGTCCACAGAGCGGTCACGCTAAAGTGGTAGCCATGAGCGCGGTCGCCAAACCTCCGTCCCCCACGCCGAAACCGAGTCCGGCGGCGCTGAACGCGGCCGCCGCGAGTTTTGCCGCGCTGACGGCCCGCCTCGACTACCTGAGCCCCGAAGACACCGAGCTGGTTCGCCGGGCCTACCGCTTCGCCGACGAAGCCCACCTCGGGCAGCTGCGCAACAGCGGCGAGCCGTACATCACCCACCCCATCGCCGTGGCGGCGCAGTGCGCCGAGTGGAAGCTCGACGCCCAGGCGCTCATGGCCGCGCTGCTGCACGACGCCATCGAGGATTGCGGGGTCACCAAGCCGGAACTCATCGAGCGCTTCGGCGCCCCGGTTGCCGAGCTTGTCGACGGGCTCACCAAGCTCGACAAGCTGCAGTTCAACACGCGCGAAGAAAACCAGGCCGAGTCCTTCCGCAAGATGCTGCTGGCCATGGCGCGCGATGTGCGCGTCATCCTGGTCAAGCTGGCCGACCGCACGCACAACATGCGCACGCTGGCCGATGCGCCGCGCGAAAAGTGGGCCCGCATCTCGCGTGAAACGCTCGAGATCTACGCGCCCATCGCGCACCGGCTGGGTCTGAACCAGACCTACCGCGAGCTGCAGGACCTGTCGTTCCGCCACCTCAAGCCCTGGCGCTACGCCACGCTGGCCAAAGCCGTCGCCAAGGCGCGCGGACGACGACGCGACCTGATCCAGAAGGTGCAGAAAGAGGTCGAGACGGCCTTCTCCGCCGCCGGCATGACGCTGCGCATCGCGGGTCGCGAGAAAACGCTCTATTCCATCTACCGCAAGATGGAAGAAAAACACCTGAGCTTCGCGCAGGTCACCGACATCTACGGCTTCCGGCTCATCGTGCCGAACGTGATCGCCTGCTACACCGGCCTGGGCATCCTGCACCAGATGTACAAGCCGCTGCCGGGCAAGTTCAAGGACCACATCGCGATCGCCAAGCTCAACGGCTACCAGTCGCTGCACACCACGCTGGTGGGACCGGCCGGCGTGAGCGTGGAGTTCCAGCTGCGCACCGAGGCCATGCACGTCGTGGCCGAATCGGGCGTGGCGGCGCACTGGCTCTACAAGGCTGCCGAGCCCAATGCCGCGAGCAACGACCGGCTGGGCACCAAGTGGCTGCAGTCGCTGCTCGACATCCAGGACGAGACACGCGACGCCGCCGAGTTCTGGGACCACGTCAAGGTCGACCTGTTCCCTGATGCCGTCTACGTCTTCACGCCCAAGAGCCAGATCATGGCGCTGCCGCGCGGCGCCACGGTGGTCGACTTCGCGTACGCCATCCACAGCAACATCGGCGACCACACCTCGGCCGCGCGCATCAACGGCGACCAGGTGCCGCTGCGTACCGAGCTGAAGAACGGCGACGTGGTCGAAGTGATCACCGCGCCCGTGTCCACGCCCAACCCCGCCTGGCTGGGCTTCGTGCGCACCGGCCGGGCACGCTCCAAGATTCGCCACTACCTGAAGACGCTGGCGCATGCCGAGTCCGAAGGCCTGGGCGAGAAGCTGCTGGCGCAGGCGCTGCGCGCCGAAGGCCTGGGCAAACTGCCCGAGGAAGACGACGAACACCAGGCGCTGTGGGAAAAGCTACTGCGCTTCACCGGCAACCGCACCCGCGCCGAGCTGCTGACCGACATCGGCCTGGGCAAGCGCATCGCGAGCATCGTCGCCAAGCGGCTCATGGCGCTGCTGGCCGAGATCGGCGAGCGCCCCGACGCCCTCCTCCTGAGCCGCGAGCGCTTCACCTCGCACGAGGCCGTGTCGCAAGGCGCGGTGACGCTCGACGGCAGCGAGAACTCTTCCGTGCGCTTTGCGCAGTGCTGCCGACCCATTCCCGGCGACCAGATCGTCGGTTACCTCGGGCACGGCGAAGGGCTGGTGGTGCACACCGACGACTGCGGCGTCGGCCAGCGCCTGCGCAACAAGGACAGCGAGCGCTTCTTCGCAGTCGAATGGGCCGACGAGCCCACGCGTGCCTTCGAGACCGGCGTGGTCATCACCGTGCGCAACGACAAGGGCGTGCTGGCCCGCGTGGCGGCCACGCTGGCCGACGCCGAGGCCGACATCACGCACGTGGAAATGGCCGACGAGACCCCGCAGGATTCGACCGACCTGCGCTTCGTGATCGCGGTGCGCGACCGCACGCACCTCGATGCCGTGCTGCGCGCTGCGCGCCGGACCGCATCGGTGCTGACCGCGGCGCGGACGATTCCGGCGCCCTGAGTTCGCTCGCCCGTCAGTTCGCCGGCGTGCGTGGCGCCGGGTAGCTCACCGACAGGATCTCCACCTCGTGCGCCCCGCCGGGCGTCACGAGCTTCACCACATCGCCTTCGCGCGCCTTGAGCAGCGCGCGTGCGATCGGGGAAATCCAGCTGACTTCCGACTTGGCGCTCTCGGCCTCGTCGATGCCGAGGATGGTGACGCTGCGCTCCTCGCCGGTCTCGTCGACATAGCGGACGGTGGCGCCGAAGAAGACCTGGTCGCGCCCGTGGTGCACCGACGGGTCGGTGATCTCCGCGATCTCGAGCCGCTTGCCGAGGAAGCGGATGCGCCGGTCGATCTCGCGCAGACGCTTCTTGCCGTAGAGGTAGTCGCCGTTCTCGGAGCGGTCGCCGTTCTTCGCGGCCCAGTGCACGGCCTCGACGACCTTGGGGCGCTCCTCGTCCATCAACTGCAGCAGTTCGTCGCGCAGGCGCGCGTAGCCCTCGGGCGTGATGTAGTTCTTGCTGCCCGCCGGCAGCGCGGGTGCGGCGCCACCTGCGCCGTCATCGTCGTCGTCCGCATCGGCGTCCGACTCCTTGGTGAATGCCTTGTTCAATGCAGAGCCCTTCAAATCGGAAATACTGGGCGCCCTTGCCGCGCCCTACAAGCCGGTGAGTTTGCCGCAACCTCCATGCCCAGGAGACAGGAGCCCCCGTGATCGCCACCGGACATTTCCCCTGCCGTCGCCATGCCTCGGCGGGGCTTCATTTGTACGCTCTCGCGGTCTTTGCTGCCGTACTGGGCTTTCTTCCCTTCGACACCCGCGCCAGGACGCAGACCTGCTTCGTCGTGAGCATCCACAGCGGCGACACCATGACCGCCCGCTGCGGCGACGCAGCCAGCGCCGATGCGTGGCGCCGCGTGCGCCTGCAGGGCATCGAGGCGCCGAAGCCGGGGCAGCCCTTCGCCGAGCAGGCCCGGCAGAGGATGCACGACATGGTTCGCCTGAAGCCGGCAGACGTCGACTGCGACGATCCCACATCCCACGCCCACGAACGCGTCTGCCGCGTGATGGTCACGCCGGATTCAGCCCCCAATGGCCCGAGGACGCTCGACGCAGGCTTGGCATTGCTGACCGTCGGATTGGCACGCTGGCAGCCCGCGCAGGCGCAGCGCCTGTCGCCCCAGGAGCGCGGGCAGTACGAATTTGCGGAGGAAGAAGCGAAGGCCAAGCGGGCCGGCCTCTGGAAGGACGCACGGCCGGCACGTCCTTGATGCGGGCACGCCGCAATGACCGGCCAAAGAAAAAGGGTTAGCTCGAAAAACGAGCTAACCCTTGAAGAGTGGTGCGGCTGGCAGGAATTGAACCCACGACCCCTTGGTTCGTAGCCAAGTACTCTATCCAACTGAGCTACAGCCGCACAGCTTTCGATTATAGCGTGTTTTTTCTCCCGTCCCAACCTTTGTGATCGAAAGCTGAAAATACGGACGACGGCAGCCTGCCATGGGGTCTGTTGCAACGCATCCGGCCCGTGCCGTTCCAAAGAGGCCCTTCCGACCCGGTACACTCCGCCCCGCCCGGAATAAGCCTGGGCCGCCGTAGGCAACACGGCGCCATACCATCCAAGGAATACTGAATGAACCGCATCGAACTGGTCGAGAAGATCGCCACCACCCACAACCTGAGCAAGGCCGAGGCCGCACGCGTCCTCGAAACGATCACCAGCAGCGTCGTCGCTGCCGTGAAGAAGGGCGATTCGGTCCAGCTGGTCGGCTTCGGTACTTTCAAGCAAGTCGCACGCGCTGCACGCTCGGGCTTCAACCCCCAGGCCGGCACCAAGATCAAGATCGCCGCCACCAAGGTGCCGAAGTTCGTCGCCGGCGCTGCCTTCAAGGCCGCCATCGACCCCAAGGCCGCCAAGCGCAAGGCTGAAAAGGCCGCTGCTGCACCCGCCGCCAAGAAGGCCGCCGCTCCGAAGAAGGCAGCTGTCACCAAGGCTGCTGTCACGAAGGCAGTCGTCGCCAAGGCTCCCGCCAAGAAGGCCGTCGCCAAGAAGAAGTAAGACGCATGGTGCGACGCTGCACAGGCCTGGCCTGGCAGCTGTCCGTATCGACGTCAAAAAGCCGCCCTCGGGCGGCTTTTTTTGTGGGTGCCTGCCGCGCAGCGAGTGCGGGCAGCGAACCCCTCTTTGCGAGGCGCCCAAACGAAAATAGCCTGGAAGAGAAACTCTTCCAGGCTATTCGAGAGATGGTGCGGCTGGCAGGAATTGAACCCACGACCCCTTGGTTCGTAGCCAAGTACTCTATCCAACTGAGCTACAGCCGCGCAGCCTTGAATTCTACCCCGCCGAAAGCGCTGTTCCGGCGAGGCCTTCAAAAAAGCTTCACGGCCTTGTGATGCGACGGCCTCAGGCCACTTGTTCGCCGCCCTCCTCCGCCTTGCGCCCCATCAGCCTTGCGGCCACGCGCTTCACCAGCAGGTAGAACAGCGGCACGAAGAAGATGCCCAGTGCTGTCGCCGCAAGCACGCCGCCGAACACACCGGTGCCGATCGCGACCTGGCTGCCCGAGCCCGCGCCGGTGGCCACCGCCAGCGGGATCACGCCCGCCAGGAAGGCCAGCGAGGTCATCAGGATCGGCCGCAGCCGCAGGCGCGCGCCTTCGGCCACCGCTTCGAGCAGCGGCACGCCACGGCGCAGCGCGGCCTCCGCGAACTCGATGATCAGGATCGCGTTCTTGGCCGACAGGCCGATGGTCGCGAGCAGGCCGACCTGGAAGTAGATGTCGTTCGACAACCCGCGCAGCGCCGCCGCGATCACCGCGCCGAGCACGCCCAGCGGAATCACCAGCATCACCGACACCGGCACCGACCAGCTCTCGTACAGCGCCGCCAGGCACAGGAAGACCACGAGGATCGACAGCGCGAACAGCAGCGGCGCCTGCCCGCCCGACAGCCGCTCCTGGTACGACAGGCCGCTCCAGGCCTGGCCCGTGCCGCTCTGCTTCTTCGCGAGGGTCTCGATGGCCGCCATGGCCGTGCCCGAGCTCGTGCCCTGCGCGGCCGCGCCCTGAATCTGCACCGCGGGCAAGCCGTTGTAGCGCTCCAGCTGCGACGCACCCTGCGACCAGCGCGTGGTGGCAAAGGCCGAGAACGGCGTCATCGCGCCCGTGCTGCCGCGCACGAACCACTGGCCGATGTCGTCCGGCGCCGAGCGGTACGGCGCATCGGCCTGCACGTACACGCGTTTCACGCGGCCGCGGTCGATGAAGTCGTTGACGTAGCTGCCGCCCCAGGCAATGCCCAGCGTGGTGTTCACGTCGTCCAGCGACAGCCGCAGGGCCGAGGCCTTCAGCTGGTCGATGTCGACCTGCAGCTGCGGCGTGCCGGCCACGCTGTTGGCGCGCACCGACTGCAGGCGCGGGTCCTTGTTGGCCTCGCGCACCAGCTTTTCGCGCGCCTGCAGCAGCCGCTCGGCGCCCATGCCCGAGGTGTCCTGCAGCCAGAACTCGAAGCCGTTCGATTCGCCCAGCCCCTCGATCGGCGGCGGCACCATGCCGAAGACCTCGGCGTCGCGCTGCTGTTTGGCCAGCGCCTTGCCGGCACGCTCGACGATGGCGTGCGCGCGCTTGTCGGCGCTGGCGCGTTCGGACCAGTCCTTCAGCGAGACAAACGCCATGCCCATGTTCTGCCCCGAGCCGCTGTAGCTCCAGCCGGTGAGCGTGAAGATGGTGTCGGTCGTGTCCTTCTCGGTCTCGAGAAAGTGCTTTTCGATGGCGCGGTTCACTTCGTCAGTGCGGCCCGAGGTGGCGCCGGCCGGCAGCGTCGCGATCACCATCACGCTGCCCTGGTCCTCTTCCGGCAGGAAACCGCCGGGCAGGCTCAGGTACAGCAGGCCCATGCCGGCCACGATGGCGACATACACCGCCGTGAAGCGCAGCGGCTTGCGCAGGATGCGGCCCAGCACGCCCACGTAGCGGCCCTGCGCGGCATCGAAGCGGCGGTTGAACGCACCCAGGAAGCCGCGCGTGCGCGGCGGCACACCGGCCTTCAGGAAGCGCGCGCACAGCGCCGGAATGAGCACGATGGCCACCACCACCGACAGCACCATCGACGCGATGATGGTCACCGAGAACTGCCGGTAGATCACGCCCACCGAGCCACCGAAGAAGGCCATGGGCAGGAACACCGCCGACACCACCACCGCGATGCCGACCAGCGCGCCGGTGATCTCCTTCATCGATTTGATCGTGGCAGCCTTCGCATCGAGCCCCTCTTCGTGCATGACGCGCTCGACGTTCTCCACCACCACGATGGCGTCGTCCACCAGCAGGCCGATGGCCAGCACCATGCCGAACAGCGTGAGCACGTTGATCGAATAGCCGAAGGCCGCGAGCACGCCAAAGGTGCCCAGCAGCACCACCGGCACGGTGATCGCGGGGATCACCGTGGCACGCCAGTTCTGCAGGAAGAGGAACATCACGACCACCACCAGCGCGATGGCCTCCAGCAGCGTCCGGATGACCGACTGGATCGAGATCTTGACGAAGCGCGTCGTGTCTTCCGCGTAGGCCACGCGCAGGCCCGCGGGCAGCGAGCGTTCGAGCTCGGCGATGCGCGCCTTCACCGCGCGGGCCGTGGTCAGCGCGTTGGCACCGGGGGCCAGCATCACGGCCGAGCCCGCGGCCGGGTGGCCGTTCAGGCGTGTGGT
The DNA here is from genome assembly GCF_059423605.1 of Variovorax sp. GW460-12-1-14-LB1. Lineage (NCBI taxonomy): Bacteria > Pseudomonadati > Pseudomonadota > Betaproteobacteria > Burkholderiales > Comamonadaceae > Variovorax > Variovorax sp. GW460-12-1-14-LB1. The sequence continues at coordinate 4,995 of NZ_JBWKYF010000020.1, read as the reverse complement.
CTCGGCATACGACTCGCTGCCGATCTCCACGCGTGCCACGTCGCCCAGCCGCACCACGGCGCCGTCGGCCTGCGTCTTGAGCACGATGGCCTTGAACTGGTCGGGCGTCTGCAGCCGCGACATCGCGGTGACGGTGGCGTTCAGGTGCTGCGTCGGCGCCGATGGCCGCGCGCCGATCTCGCCCACCGACACTTGCGTGTTCTGCGCGGTGATGGCGGCCGTGACGTCGGACGGCATCAGCTGGTAGCTGGCCAGCCGGTGCGGGTCGAGCCAGATGCGCATGGCGTACGCCGCGCCGAAGGCCTGCACCGAGCCCACGCCGTCGACGCGGCTGATCGGGTCGCGCAGGTTGCTGGCCATCCAGTCGGCGATGTCGGTGTCGGTGCGCTGGCCGGTCTCGTCGTAGAGCGCCACGATCAGCAGGAAGTTGTTCTGCGACTTGGCGACCGTCACGCCCTGCTGCTGCACCGCCTGCGGCAGCCGGCTGGTGGCCTGGCTGACCTTGTTCTGCACCTGCACCTGCGCGGTGTCGGGGTCGATGCCCTGGCGGAAGGTGACGTTGATCTCGGCCCAGCCGGCCGCGCTGCTGGTCGACTTGAAGTACATCAGGCCGTCGATGCCCTTGAGCTGCTGCTCGAGCACCTGCGTCACGCTGTTTTCCACCGCCTGCGCCGAGGCGCCGGGGTAGTTGGCCGACACGACCACGGTCGGCGGCGCGATGTCCGGGTACTGCGACACCGGCAGCGTGCGAATGGCCACGCCGCCGGCCAGCATGATGAGGATGGCGATGACCCAGGCGAAGACGGGCCGCTGGATGAAGAAATGAGCGATCACGGGAGGTTGTCGCTTCTCATCAATCGGCCGGAGAAGGCGCAGCAGCGGACGATGCGCCCGCCGTGGACACCGGCACCGGCTTCACTTTTTCGCCAGGGCGCGCGCGCTGCAGGCCGTCGACCACCAGGCGGTCGCCCTCGCGCAGGCCCCGGGTCACGACCCAGTGCTCGCCCTCGGTGCTGCGCACTTCGAGCGCGCGCAGCTCGACCTTGTTATCGGCCGCCACCACCAGCGCGGTCGGCTCGCCCTTCTCGTTGCGGGCCACGCCGCGCTGCGGTGCCAGGATGGCCTGACGCTCCACGCCAGACTCGACCTGCGCGCGCACGTACATGCCCGGCAGCAGCAACCCTTGCGGGTTCGGGAATTCCGCGCGCAGCGTGACCGAGCCGGTGGCCTCGTCGACGGCCACTTCGGAGAACTTCAGCGTGCCGGCATGCGGGTAAGGCAGGCCGTCTTCCATGCGCAGGCGGACCTGGGTGCTGGCCGGCGCCATGTCGCCCGAGATGAAGCGACGCTTGAGCTTCGTCAGTTCCAGGCTCGACTGCACCACGTCGACATAGATCGGATCGAGCCGCTGGATCGTGGCCAGCGCCATCGCCTGGCCCGGCGCCACGAGCGCGCCCTCGGTCACGGCGGAGCGGCCGATGCGTCCCGCGATGGGCGCGGTGATGCGCGTGAAGTCGAGGTTGATGCGCGCCGCCTTCACGGCCGCCTGCGCGGCCTTCACGCCGGCTTGCGCCTGCACCAGCGCCGCCTGCGCCTCTTCGTGTTCCTGCCTGCTCACGGCGTTGGCCTTGACCAGTTCGCCGAAGCGATCGGCCTTGCCGCGCAGGCTGGCAATGGTGGCCTGCGAGGTGGCCAGCGCGGCCTGCGCCTGCTCGTGCGCGGCCTCGAACGGGCCGGGCTCGATCTCGTACAGCACTTGGCCCGCGCGGACCATGCCGCCCTCTTCGAACAGCCGCTTGCGCACGATGCCGTTGACCTGCGGCCTCACCTCGGAGACGCGGTAGGCGGCCGTGCGGCCCGCGAGCTCGGTGTGCACGGCCACGTCGCTGGCGTGCAGCGCCACCACGCCGACTTCGGGCGGCGCGTCATCGGTGGTGGAGGCCTGCTTGGCGCCGCATGCAGCGAGCGCGAGCAGGGACATCGGAAGCAGGAGCTTGAAAAGCGGGGTCATGGCCATCGGGAATCGCAGTGCGGCGTGCGCAGGGATCACCCGGCTCGTTACATTTGCACTCAAATGGTGCATTCTGCCTTCGATGTTGCATTGCAACCTGAAGGAATCCTGTGTTTGCCGTAGGTGAAATCGGCGGCGGCCGCAGGCCTTGCTCGCGCCCCCGCAGCTGCAAGGAAAAAGGCCGCGCAATGCGGCCTTCGTCGGAGTGTCTACAGAGGGGGAATGTGTGGTGGTAGGCCGTGAGTGGCTTGAACACTCGACCAACGGATTATGAGTCCGCTGCTCTAACCAACTGAGCTAACGGCCCACGCGGGCCCGATTCTATGCGCCGCGCGCGGCCGCTTACTTGCGGTGGCTCAGCGCGTTGCTCACCAGCCGCGACGTGATGTCCACGATCTGGATCATGCGGTCGTACGGCATGCGGGTCGGGCCGATCACGCCCAGCGTGCCCACCACCTGGCCGTCGACCTCGTAGTTGGCGCTGACGATGGACAACTCCTCGAAGGGCACGACCTGGCTTTCGCCGCCGATGAAGATGCGCACGCCCTCGGCCTTGCTCGACACGTCGAGCAGCCGCATCAGCTGCGCCTTCTCTTCAAAAAGATCGAAGGCGCGCCGCAGCTGCCCCATGTCGCTGGAAAAATCGGTCACCGACAGCAGGTTGCGCTCGCCGGAAATCACGACGTCGTCGGCCTGGGCGTCGGTGAGCACTTCGGAGCTGACCTGCACCGCGGCCTGCATCAGCGCGGCGATTTCACCGCGCAGCTTCTCGACCTCGGACTGCAGGCGGTCGCGCACCTGCTCGATCGTCAGGCCCGCGAAGTGCGCGTTGATGTAGTTCGAGGCTTCCACCAGCTGCGACTGCGAGTAGTCGGATTCCGGGAAGATCACGCGGTTCTGCACGTCGCCGTCGGGCGAGACGATGATCACCAGCAGCCGCCGCTCCGACAGGCGCAGGAATTCGATCTGCTTGAACACCGAGACGCGCCGCGGCGCCATCACGACGCCCACGAACTGCGACAGGTTCGACAGCAGGTGCGCGGCGTTGGCGATCACCTTCTGCGGCTGGTCGGCCGCCAGGCTCGGCGTGCTCATCTGCTCGCGCTGCGCGGTCAGCATGGTGTCGACGAAGAGCCGGTAGCCGCGCGTGGTCGGCACGCGCCCGGCTGAGGTGTGGGGGCTGGCAATGAGTCCCAGCGCCTCGAGGTCGGACATGACGTTGCGGATGGTCGCGGGCGAGAGATCCAGCCCTGCCGAACGCGAGAGCGTGCGCGATCCGACGGGTTGCCCATCGGCGATGTAACGCTCGACCAGCGTCTTCAACAGCAACTTGGCACGGTCGTCCAGCATTGCAAGATTTTAGTGTTGTACGTTAAAAAATTCGGTCGCCGACGACGAGACTAGCTCAATCGACGGCGCCGGCTACCACCCCACGCCCTTCGCGTGACTCCATCCCTCACCAGCGCAGACCGGACCGCCGTAGGCGAGACACCGAACATCAGCGCAATCTCCCCCAACGTAAAGCCCTCCCGGTAGAGGATCGCGGCCACCCTGGCCTCATCGCCGGTAACCAGCGGCTGACGCCCGAACAGCACGCCACGCGCCCGAGCAGCCACGCGCCCGGCCTCGCACCGCTCCCGAATGATCGCCCGCTCAAGCTGAGCGACCGCGCCCAGTATCTGCAGCACGAACTCGCCCATCGCAGAAGATGTGTCGATAGGCTCGGTCAGTGATTTCACCGAGCAGCCCGCCGCCTTGAGACGGTCCAACAACTGCAGCAAATCCTTCAGGCTGCGCGCCAACCGATCCAGCTTGTAGACCACCAGCGTATGCCCCGGCTCAAGGAAAGCCAGAGCCTTGTGCAACTCGGGTCGAGGCCCTACCCCGCTCGTCTTCTCCGAGAAAATTCGGCGCACACCCGCACCCCGCAGCGCATCAAGCTGCATCCTCGTTTCCTGTTCATTCGTTGACACCCTCGCATAGCCAACAAGCATCAGCCCGCCTCACTCCGCGCTATTCTTTTTATAGCATAGTACATTTGGCAACATGACCAAGCCACTCATCTTGATCGCCTTGTTCTTCGCCGCCCATGCCAACGCCGCGACGATCTATCTCTGCAAGGCCTACAACGGCTCGACGTTCTGGACGGACGGAACCTGCAGCAGCAGGAATGCCTTCATCGAGAGGATCGAGAACGTGGCAGACGTGCCCTTCGACCAGCAGGTAGAGCAGGCCCAAAGGAACATGAACCGGAGCGGCCACAGCGCGAGCGCGAACGCCCAGGCAGCAGGAACAGACCAATACTGCGGCAGGCTGATAAACGAGCTCAACGAGATCGAGGGGAGATACAGCAAGGGCTACTGGCAACCGGTAGACACAGTCAACCAGGATCAAAAGCGGACCATTGCCATCCGCTCCGAACTCAGGCGCAACAACTGCCGAGTTCAATAGCGGCGACGAACTACCGGGTACAGGTTGCACGAGGTTCTTTCCCCCGCAAGCGGGTCCCCGGAATACCGCTTAGCAAGAAGGTGCCTGATTGCCCGCCCGGCGCTACGGTGCGCGTCGCAGGCTAGCGCACCTTCGCTTGTGCGGGCCCCTTCTCCCCGACCACCTGCGCAGCCGTCCGGCCTCGCATGTACGTGAGCACGGCAGCGTCGTTGTCGGCCCACTCGAGACGCGCGAGCAGTTCACGATGCGCTGCCCCGTCATCGCGCAGCTTTTCCAGCGGAGCACCGATGCCCACGGCCACGCGAGTCATGTCCTCGCAGAAAAGCCGCTCCTTCTCGACCGGCGTTCCCTTGTCGTCAAAGCACTGGCATCGGTCACGGATGCGCGCACACCCGCCGAACGCCACGGGCTTGTCCCCAACCTGCCCGCTTGGCGGCGCGGCAGCCACGCTGGCAGTGGAGCGGCCCCCTGAATCTGAGGACACGGTTCCCCTCTTAAACTAAGAGGTAGTCAAATGACCGTGTTTATGACTA
>NZ_JBWKYF010000019.1:0-96162 GCF_059423605.1 Variovorax sp. GW460-12-1-14-LB1 | reverse complement strand
CGCTTGCAAGGCTTCAGCCTTGCTGCGCACGGGCGCCTTGCATCCAGCCCCTTGGCCCGCCAACGCGACCCCGGAAATAGGGTGAACAGGCCCTCAGCGCCGACGGCCCGCAAGGGTTATCCCGCAGGCGTGTTTTCTCGGCATTCATTTAACATGTTAAATAATTCTGAGAGGCACAGCTTTTGAGCACCACCTTCACGCACCGCAATTTGCCGCGCCTGCTGCTGCAGGCCCGCGAAGCCGTGATGGCCCACACGCGGCCCAGCCTGCGCGAGCACGCGCTGTCCGACCAGCAATGGCGCGTGCTGCGCGTGCTCGGCGAGCACGGCGCGGTCGACACCGGCCGCGTCGCGCGCGAGGCTTTCATCCTCGGTCCCAGCCTCACCGGCGTGCTGGCGCGCATGGAGCGCGACAACCTCATCACCCGCGCCCGCGACCCGGCCGACCAGCGCCGCACCGTGGTCGAGGCCACGCCGCACGGCATGAAGCTCGTGAAGCGCCTGGGCACCAGCATCGAGGCGCACTACGACTGGATGGAGCAGTCGCTGGGCAAGGCCAAGCTGACGCAGCTCTACGGCCTGCTGGACGAACTGATCGCGCTGGAGCAACCCGAACCATGACCACTTCCTTTCTCCCCACCGGCACCGTGTACGGCACGCTGCTGAACTTCCGCGCCGAGGCCGCGGCGCTCGCGCCGCAGATGACCGAGGCGCCCTACAAGGCACCGCCGAAGGCGCCCGTGCTCTACGTGAAGACGGCCAACACCTGGAGCCCGCACGGCAGCACCGTCACCGTGCCCGCCGCGGTGTCCGACGTGGAAGTCGGCGCCAGCATCGGCATGGTGATCGGCGCCGAGGGCGACATCGAAGGCTTCGTGCTGCTGAACGACCTGTCGATCCCGCATGCGAGCTTTTTCCGCCCGCCGGTGAAGTTCAAGTGCGTCGACGGCTTCCTGGGCATCGGCCCGGCGCTGCGCGACGCGCAGGAGGTGGCCGACCCGGCGCAGTTCCGCGTCGAGGTGCGCATCAACGGCGAGCTGAAGCAATCGATCGACTTCTCGCAGCTCGTGCGCCCCGCGCCGCAACTGCTCGCCGACGTGGGCGAGTTCATGACGCTGGCGCACGGCGACGTGCTGATGCTCGGCTGCGACCTGGGCCGTCCGCTGGCCCGCGCGGGCGACCGCATCGACATTTCTGCGCCGGGGTTCGAAACCCTGACCAACACGCTGGTGAAGGAAGCAGCATGAAGCACGCACGCGTCATCTTCGAAGGCCGCGAGCACACCGGCACCGCGCACGAATTCAACGGCCAGGCCGACGCCGCCGTGCGGCTGCAAGACGGCCGCGTCGTGCCGCAGGAGCAGCTCGTGTGGCTGCCGCCGCTCGCGCCCACGGCGCGCCCGCGCACCATCCTCGCGCTCGGCCTGAACTACGCCGACCACGCGAAAGAACTCGAGTTCAAGGCGCCCGAGGAACCCCTGGTGTTCGTCAAGGGCCAGAGCACGCTCATCGGCCACCGCCAGCTCACGCACCGCCCGACCGACGTGAAGTTCATGCACTACGAGTGCGAGCTCGCCATCGTGGTCGGCAAGACCGCGAAGCACGTGAAGCGCGACGACGCGTACGACTTCATCGGCGGCTACACGGTGGCCAACGACTACGCGATTCGCGACTACCTCGAGAACTGGTACCGCCCCAACCTGCGCGTGAAGAACCGCGACACCTGCACGCCGCTGGGCCCGTGGTTCGTCGATGCGGCCGACGTGGCCGACCCGATGGCGCTCGCGCTGCGCACCACGGTGAACGGCACCGTCACGCAGCAGGGCAACACGCGCGACATGATCTTCGACGCACCCTTCCTCATCGAGTACTTCAGCCGCTTCATGACGCTGTCGCCGGGCGACCTGATCCTCACCGGCACGCCCGACGGCGTGGTCGATTGCCAGCCGGGCGATGTGGTCGTGACCGAGATCGACGGCATCGGCGCGCTGGTCAACACCATCGCCGCGCGCTGACCGCACCCCTTTCAGAAAAACGGAGACACACCGCCATGACGACCGCCAGAACCCGGACCTTCCGCCTTGCTGCCGCCTTCGTGGCGGCCAGCGCCGCCACGCTGCTGCTCGCACCCGCAGCGACCGCACAGACCGCCTCGGCCTACCCGACCAAGCCCGTGCGATGGGTCGTGGGCTACCCGGCCGGCGGCGGCACCGACTACCTCGCGCGCACGGCCGGCGCGCAGCTCTCGCAGCAGCTCGCACAGCCCGTCACGGTGGACAACCGCCCCGGCGCGGGCGCGATCATCGCGTCGGAAAACGTGGCGCGTTCGGCGGGCGACGGCTACACCGTGTTCTCGGCCGACAACGGCGTGCTGGTCTACAACCCCGCGCTCTACAAGAAGCTGCCCTACGACGCCGAGAAAGACTTCGCGCTGCTCGGCATGATGGGCCGCTCGCCACTCATCATCACGGCCGCGCCGGGCGCGGGCTTCAGCGACGCCAAGGCGCTCATCGCCGCGCTCAAGGCCTCGCCGGGCAAGTACAGCATCGCCACGCCGGGCACCGGCAGCCCGCACCACCTGGCCTACGAGCTGTTCCAGCGCGAGGCCGGCGTGTCGCTGCTGCACATCCCCTACAAGGGCGGCGCGCCGGCCCTGCAGGACCTCATGGGCAACCAGGTGCCGCTGATGATGCTCGACCTGCCCAGCGGCATCAGCGCCGTGAAGGCCGGCAAGGTCATTCCGCTGCTGGCCATGTCCACCGAGCGCGTGCCGCAGCTGCCCCAGCTGCCCACGGCCAAGGAACTCGGCTACGCCGTCGAGGCCTACACCTGGCAGGGGCTGGTGGCACCGGCCGCCACGCCCAAGGACATCCAGGCGCGCCTGGGCGCCGACCTGCTGAAGAGCATGAACGACACCGGCGTGAAGCAGAAGCTCTACGACGCCGGCTGGGAAGCCCGCCCCACGGACGCCGCCGAGATGGCCCGCTTCGTGGACACCGAACGCAAGAAGTGGCACGCGCTGATCAAGGCGCGCGACATCAAGCTCGACTGACGACACACCGCCGCAAGGCCGCAACACCTTCACGCCCATGCAACAGATCCATCACCTCATCGACGGCAAGCCGGTCCAAGGCGCCGACTACTTCGAAACCGTCAACCCCGCCACGCAGGAAGTGCTGGCCGAAGTCGCCTCGGGCGGCGAGGCCGAAGTGAACACCGCCGTGGCGGCCGCCAAGGCCGCCTTCCCCAAGTGGGCCGGCCTGCCCGCGCCCGAGCGCGCCAAGCTCATCCGCAAGCTCGGCGACCTCATCGCCAAGCACGTGCCCGAGATCGCGCAGACCGAGACCAACGACTGCGGCCAGGTGATCGCGCAGACCGGCAAGCAGCTCATTCCGCGCGCGGCCGACAACTTCTACTACTTCGCCGAGATGTGCACGCGCGTCGACGGCCACACCTACCCCACGCCCACGCACCTGAACTACACGCTGTTCCATCCGGTGGGCGTGTGCGCGCTCATCAGCCCGTGGAACGTGCCCTTCATGACCGCCACCTGGAAGGTCGCGCCCTGCCTGGCCTTCGGCAACACGGCCGTGCTGAAGATGAGCGAGCTCTCGCCGCTCACGGCCGCGCGCCTGGGCGAGCTGGCGCTCGAAGCGGGCATTCCGGCCGGCGTGCTGAACCTGGTGCACGGCTACGGCAAGGAAGCCGGCGAGCCGCTGGTGGCGCACCCCGACGTGCGCGCGATTTCGTTCACCGGCTCCACCGCCACCGGCAACCGCATCGTGAAGAGCGCGGGCCTGAAGAAGTTCAGCATGGAACTGGGCGGCAAGAGCCCCTTCGTGATCTTCGAAGACGCCGACCTCGACCGCGCACTCGACGCGGCCGTGTTCATGATCTTCAGCAACAACGGCGAGCGTTGCACGGCCGGCTCGCGCATCCTGGTGCAGCAGTCGATCTACGCCGACTTCGCCGCGAAGTTCGCCGAGCGCGCCAAACGCATCACCGTGGGCGACCCGCTGGACGAAAAGACCATCGTCGGCCCGATGATTTCGCAGGCCCACCTGGCCAAGGTGCGCAGCTACATCGAGCTGGGTCCGAAGGAAGGCGCGACGCTGCTGTGCGGCGGCCTCGAGGCACCGTCGAACCTGCCCGACCGCGTGAAGAAGGGCAACTACGTGATGCCCACCGTGTTCGCCGACGTCGACAACCGCATGAAGATCGCGCAGGACGAGATCTTCGGCCCGGTCGCCTGCCTGATCCCGTTCAAGGACGAGGCGCACGCCATCGAACTGGCCAACGACATCGCCTACGGCCTGAGCAGCTACGTGTGGACCGAGAACATCGGCAAGGCGCACCGCGTGGCCGCCGCCGTGGAAGCCGGCATGTGCTTCGTCAACAGCCAGAACGTGCGTGACCTGCGCCAGCCCTTCGGCGGCACCAAGGCCTCGGGCACGGGCCGCGAAGGCGGCACCTGGAGCTACGAAGTGTTCTGCGAGCCGAAGAACATCGCGGTGTCGATGGGCTCGCACCACATTCCGCACTGGGGCGTGGCGTGAACACGCAACGCCGCACGCTGCTGCAGGGCGCCGCCGCATTCGCGGCCCTGCCCTCGCTGGCGCGCGCGCAAGCAGCATGGCCGAACAAACCCGTGCGCATCGTCGTGCCCTTCACGCCCGGCGGCACCACCGACTTCGTCGCGCGTCTCGTCGGCCTCGAACTCGGCAAGGCGCTGGGCCAGCCTGTGATCGTCGAGAACAAGCCCGGCGCCGGCACGGTGATCGGCGTCGACGCGGTCGCCAAGTCGGCGCCCGACGGCTACAGCTTCGTGTGCGTGGCCAACAGCTTCACGGCCAACCAGACCCTGGTGCGCAAGCTGCCCTACGACACACTCAAGGACCTGCGCCCCGTGGCGCTCATGGGCATGTCGGAGCACGTGCTCGCCACGCACCCGGGCAGCGGCCTGAAGACGCTGGCCGACCTGCGCAACCAGGCCAGGGCCAAGCCCGGCACGCTGAGCTTCGCCTCCTTCGGCAACGGCACCTCGGCGCACCTGTCGGGCGAGATGCTCAAGCTGCAGATGGGCCTGGACATCGTGCACGTGCCCTACAAGGGCCAGGGCCCGGCGCTGGCCGACCTGCTCGGCGGCCAGGTCACCGTCATGTTCGGCAACTGGCCCGAGTTCCGCGGCCATGTGCAGGCCGGCAAGCTGGTGGCGCTGGGCATGGCGACCGCGCAGCGCTCGCAGTACGCGCCCGCGATACCCACACTGGCCGAACAGGGCGTGGCCATCGAGTCCAATTCGTGGAACGGCCTGCTGGCCCCGACCGGCACGCCTGACGCCATCGTGCAACGCGTGAACGCCGAAGTGAACCGCGCGCTTGCGTCGCCAGCGGTGACCGAGGCTTTCCACAAGGGCGGCATCGCGTCGCTGTCGGGCACGCCCGAGCGCTTTGCCGAGTTCATCCGCAGCGAGATCGCGAAGTACGGCGACGTGATCCGCAAGGCCAACATCCAGATCGAGGGCTGACCATGAGCCTCTATGCGATGCAGAAATTCCTGTTCGCGCTGAACCGCGACGCCGACGTGCAGCGCCGCTTCGGCGAAGGCGGCGACACGCGCGCCACGCTGCTGGCGGGCTACGACCTGAACGACGAAGAGCGCGAAGCGATCGGCAGCGGCGACATCGGCAAGCTCTACGTGCTCGGGTGCAATGGCCAGCTGCTGATGCACTTCGCGCCCCTGCTCGGCGTGGCATGGGCGGACTACCTCGAAGCCATGCGCGAAGGCGTGCGCAAGTACGGCCCGGTGCGCGCCGGCATCTACGCAATGACAACCGGAACCGACGAGAAAGTGGCAGGCGTATGAGTCTCGTATTCGCAGGCGTGTGCAGCCACGCCCCCGGCATCACCGGCCGCGCGCACCTGGCCGACCCGGCGGTGAAGGACGAGTTTCACGCGCAGTTCCATCGCTTCGGCGAGGCGATGCGGGCCACGAAGCCCGACGCGGTGATCGTCATCGCGGCCGAGCACTTCGCGAACTTCTTCATGAACAACATGCCGGCCTATGCGATCGGCATGGCCGACAGCTACGAGGGCCCGATCGAAGACCCGAAATGGCTGGGCATCGAGAAGCACACCATCCCCGGCGACGCCGCGCTGTCGCAGCGCCTGATCCGCGAAGTGATGCAGACGGTGGACGTGGCCTACGCGGAAGAATGGAAGTTCGACCACGGCATCATGGTGCCGCTGAACTTCCTCACGCCGAACTTCGACACCAAGGTCATTCCCGTGAACATCAACTGCCAGGGCCCGCCGCTCACGCCGCTGCACCGCGCGTGGGCCTTCGGCGAAGCCCTGCGCCGCGCCTGTGACAAGGTGCCCGAGCGCATCGCGCTGGTGGGCACGGGCGGCATCTCGCACTGGCCGGCCACGCCCGACTCGGGCAAGGTCAATGCCGAATGGGACGCCGAGTTCATGCGCCGCTGGTGCGCCAACGACCGCGAGGCGCTGCTGTCGCAGGCCGACTACGGCGACGAGGCCACCTACCGCGAAGCGGGCCAGGGCGGCTTCGAGATCCGCACCTTCCTGAGCGTGGCCGCGGCCGCGCGCGGCAAAGGCGAGATCTTCCACATGAAGGCCATCCCGATCTTCGCGGTGACCTGCACGGCCGCGACGATGTCGGTGGTTTGAACGGAGCACGACCATGCCGCACCTGGTGATCCTGTACACGCCCAACATCGAGGCCGAGACCGACGTGTCGGCGCTGTGCCGCACGCTGGCCGACACCATGCTCGAACAGCGCGACGAGGCCGGCAAGCCGGTGTTCCCCACCGGCGGCACGCGCGTGCTGGCCTACCCCGCCGCGCACTATGCGGTGGCCGACGGCAAGGCGGACTACGCCTTCGTGTACCTGAACCTGCGCATGGCCTCGGGCCGCTCCGAGGCGGTGAAGAAGAAAGCCGGCGACGAGCTGCTGGCCGCCGTGCGCGCGCATTTCGAGCCCGTCTTCACGCAGCGCCACATCGGCATCACGCTGCAGATCGACGAAGCGCCGGGGCAGGTGTACGACGGCAAGCACAGCAACCTGCATCCCCTGTTCAACAAATCATAAAAAAGAAGCGAGCCCCCATGCTCTCCACCGCCACCATCGCCCAACTGGCCGCCGAACTGCACGAGAGCGAGAAGTCGCGCGTGCAGGTCGAGCACTTCTCCAAGCGCTTCCCCGAGATGACCATCGAGGACGGCTATGCCATCTCGCGCGAATGGGTGAAGCACAAGATCGCCGAAGGCCGCATCGTCAAGGGCCACAAGATCGGCCTCACCTCGCGCGCCATGCAGCAGGCCAGCCAGATCACCGAGCCCGACTACGGCACGCTGCTGGACGACATGTTCTTCGAGCAGGGCGGCGACATCCCGTTCACGCGCTTCATCGCGCCGCGCATCGAGGTCGAGCTGGCCTTCGTGCTCGGCAAGAAGCTGCAGGGGCCCAACGTGACCATCTTCGACGTGCTGGCCGCCACCGACTACGTGGTGCCCGCCATCGAGATCATCGACGCACGCATCGAGCAGTTCGACCGCCACACCAAGGCCATGCGCAAGGTGTTCGACACCATCGCCGACAACGCGGCCAATGCGGGCATCGTGCTCGGCGGCCGCCCGGTGAAACCCGACGCGGTCGACCTGCGCTGGGTGAGCGCACTGCTCTACAAGAACGGCGTGATCGAGGAGTCGGGCGTGGCCGCGGCCGTGCTCAACCACCCGGCCACCGGCGTGGCCTGGCTCGCGAACAAGCTCGCGCCGTGGGACGAATGCCTCGAGGCCGGCGAGATCGTGCTGGGCGGCTCGTTCACGCGCCCCACCAACGCGGTGCCGGGCGACACCTTCCACGCCGACTACGGCCCGCTCGGTTCCATCGCCTTCCGTTTCGTCTGACGAGTTTTTTCATGCACACCCCACTCAACACCTTCAAGCAGGCCCTGCAGGCCGGCCAACCCCAGATCGGCCTGTGGGTCGGCCTGGGCGACGGCTACGTGGCCGAGCTTCTGGCCGGCACCGGCTACGACTGGCTGCTGGTCGACGGCGAGCACGCGCCCAACGACGTGCGCTCGGTGCTCGCGCAGCTGCAGGGCATCTCCAGCGCCTGGTCGGCGCAGCCCGACGCGCAGCGCTCGCACCCCGTCGTGCGCATTCCGGTCGGCGACACCACGCTGATCAAGCAGTACCTGGACATCGGCGCGCAAACGCTGCTGGTGCCGATGGTCGACACCGCCGAGCAGGCCGCGCAACTGGTGCAGGGCATGCGCTACCCGCCCGAAGGCATCCGCGGCATGGGCAGTGCGCTGGCGCGCGCCTCGCGCTGGCAGGCCTACCCCAACTACCTGCACGAAGCCAACGCGCAGACCTGCCTGCTGGTGCAGGCCGAGACGGTCGAGGCGATGAAGAACATCGACGCCATCGCGGCCACGCCGGGCGTGGACGGCGTGTTCATCGGCCCGGCCGACCTGTCGGCCTCGATGGGCTTCGTGGGCCAGCCCAACCATCCCGAGGTGCAGGCCGTGATCGCCGACGCCATCGCGCGCATCCGCAAGGCCGGCAAGGCGGCCGGCATCCTGTCGACCACCGAGGAGCAGGCACGCAAGTGGCTCGCGGCCGGCGCGCTGTTCGTGGCCGTGGGCGTCGACACGATCCTGCTCGCGGCGGCGGCCAAGCAGCTGCTCGCGAAGTACAAGGCCGCGCCGGGCGCCACCGCGCCCAACGGCTACTGATCCACCGTCAAGGACATTTCGATGCGACGCACCACCCTCGCGGCTTTCGCCGCAGCTGCCGCCCTGTTCCTCGGCGCCTGCGCCCAGACGGGCCCGGCCTCGACCGCGCAGGCCCGGCAGGAAGCCAACCGCCAGACCGTGCTCGCCTTCTACGAGAAGGGCCTGAACCAGAAGGACGCCGACGCGGCGCTGCAGTACGTGGGCAACCGCTACGTGCAGCACAACCCCACGGCGGCCGATGGGCCCGAGGGCTTTCGCAAGTTCATCGCCTTCCTGCGCGAGAAGTTTCCGAACTCGAAGAGCGAGATCAAGCGCAGCTTCGTCGACGGCGACTACGTGATCCTGCATGTGAACGCGGTGCGCGAGCCGGGCACGCGCGGCAGCGCCATCGTCGACATCTTCAAGCTAGAGAACGGCAAGATCGTCGAGCACTGGGACGTGGTGCAGCCCGTGCCCGAAACCGCCGCGAACAAGAACGGCATGTTCTGACGCCCCGCCCTTCCACGAGCCAGCCTTCGCCAGCCGCATGACCACGCCCACCGACCCCACGAAACGCTTCCGCTCCGCGACCATCCGCGAGGGCACGATCCGCGCGACCACGCGCAGCTTCCTGCACGCGCTGGGCCAGGACGACGAGGACATCGCGCGCCCGCACGTCGGCGTGTTCCACACGGGCGGCGAGATGAGCCCGTGCAACCTCAACCTGCGCGAGCAGGCGCAGCACGCCAAGACCGGCATCTACGCTGGCGGCGGCACGCCGCACGAATGCCCGGTGGTGTCGGTGAGCGACGGCCTGACGATGGCGCACTCGGGCATGCGCTTCTCGCTGATCTCGCGCGAGCTCATCGCCGACAGCGTGGAAGCGTCCACGCGCGGCCACCAGTGGGACGGCATCTTCGCCATCGGCGCCTGCGACAAGAACCTGCCGGGCCTGATGATGGGCATGGTCCGCTGCAACGTGCCCAGCGTGTTCGTGCACGGCGGCTCTGCCCTGCCGGGCCAGATGCCCGGGCCCGACGGGCGCGACCTGAACGTGGTCGACACCTACGAGACCATCGGCAAGGTGCTGGCCGGCACCGCCACGCACGACGAACTCGACGCCATGAGCCGCGCCTGCCTGCCCACGGCCGGTGCCTGCGCAGGGCAGTTCACGGCCAACACCATGGGCATGGTGTCGGAGGCGCTGGGCCTGGCGCCCATCGGTTCGAGCATGGTGCCGGCGGTGTTCAGCGAACGCGCGCCGCTGATGCGCCGCGCCGCCAAACAGCTCATGAAGGCGGTGATGGGCGACGGCCCGCTGCCGCGCGACGTCGTGACGCGCAAGGCGCTCGAAAACGCCTGCGCCGTGGTCTCGGCCACGGGCGGCTCGACCAACGCCGCGCTGCATCTGCCGGCCATTGCGCACGAGGCCGGCATCAAGTTCCATCTGGACGACGTGGCCGAGATCTTCGCGCGCACGCCGCTCATTGCCGACCTGCGCCCCGGCGGCCAGTACCTGGCGCGCGACGTCTACTACATCGGCGGCGCGGGCGTCATCCTGCGCACGCTGCTGGAGCAGGGCTTCCTGCACGGCGACGCCCTCACCTTCACCGGCCGCACGCTGGCCGAGGAAGTGGCCGACGCCGCCGCGCCCGACGGCCGCGTGGTGCGCGCGGCGGGCAACCCGATCACGCGCGACGGCGGGCTGGCGGTGCTCAAGGGCAACCTCTGCCCCGACGGCGCGCTGCTCAAGACGGCGGGCCTGAAGACGCTGGTGCACCGCGGCCCGGCGCGCGTCTTCAATTCGGAAGAAGAAGCGCAGGCGGCGGTGCAGAACCGCCGCTACGAAGCGGGCGACGTGATCGTCATCCGCAATGAAGGCCCCAAGGGCAGCCCCGGCATGCGCGAGATGCTGGGCATCACCGCGCTGCTGTACGGCCAGGGCATGGGCGACAAGGTGGCGCTGCTCACCGACGGGCGTTTTTCGGGTGCCACGCGCGGCCTGTGCATCGGCTACGCGGGGCCCGAGGCGGCCGACGGCGGGCCGATCGCGGTGCTGCGCGACGGCGACATGGTGGCCATCGATGCACGCGCCGCGGCGCGCAGCATTTCGGTCGAACTGAGCGCCGAAGAAATCGCGTCGCGGCTGGCCGGACGTGAGGTAAACGCGGGGGCGGCGCACGGTGGTTTGTTGGAAAAATACGCGCTCACCGTGCGCCCTGCCCACCAGGGCGCCGTGACCCACTCGGGCGCGGTCACCTGGCTGCGCGACGAGTCGTGATCCTGTTGACTCCTCACCATCCCGAAAAGAGACAGACATGACCTTCACCCGCCGCCACATGCTGCAGTCCACCGGCGCTTCGGCGCTGCTCGCCAGCCTCGGCCAGCAGGCCTTTGCGCAGGCTGCCGCGCTCGAGAACGCCACCATCGTCACCGGCTTCGCGGCCGGCGGCACCTCGGACACCACCTGCCGGCGCCTGGCGCTGAAGCTGAGCCCCGACTACGCCAAGACCGCCGTGGTCGAGAACCGCACCGGCGCGGGCGGCCAGATCGCCGTGAGCTACGTGAAGGGCCGCCCGGCCGACGGCACCACCATCCTGCAGACGCCCACGTCGATCCTCACGATCTACCCGCACATCTACAAGAAGCTGCCCTACGACCCGATGGTCGACCTCACGCCCGTGAGCCTGGCCTGCATCTTCGACTTCGGCTTCGCGGTCGGCCCGGCCGTACCGGCCACCATCAAGACGGTGCCCGAGTTCCTCACCTGGGCCAAGGCCAACCCGGCCGGCGCCAACTACGGCTCGCCGGCCGCGGGCTCCACGCCGCACTTCATCGGCGCGCTGCTGGGCAAGCAGGCCGGCGTCGAGCTCAAGCACGCGGCCTACCGCGGCACGCAGCCGGCCATGCTCGACCTCCTGGGCGGCAACATCTCGGCGGTGTCGGGCCCCATCGGCGACATCACGCAGCACCTGCAGTCGGGCAAGGTGCGCATCCTGGGCGTGTCGGGTGCCAAGCGCAGCCGCTTCGCGCCCGATGTGCCGACCTTCGGCGAGCAGGGCATCAAGAACATGGCGCACAGCGAATGGTTCGCCTTCTTCCTGCCGGCCAAGGCCTCGCCCGAGCTGGTGACGAAGCTCAACACGGCGATGAAGAACGCGCTCGCGCAAAAGGACGTGATCGACGGCCTCGGCACCTTCGGCCTGGAAGCCATGTCTTCCACGCCGGCCGAGCTGGCCGATCTGTTGAAGAAGGACACCGCCAAGTGGGCGCCGATCGTGAAAGAGGTCGGCTTCACGGCTGAAGGTTGATCACATGAAGGAACTGCCATGAACACACTCGCCACCGCGCCGTCGGCGCTGGTCCATCCCTCGATCCATCCCGACGAGCGCGCCGCGCGCGAGGAGCTCGCGGCCTGCTACCGCGTGTTCGCGATGCTGGGCTGGACCGAGATGATCTACAACCACATCACGGTGCGGCTGCCCGACAGCGTGACGGGTGGCGAGAAGCAGTTCCTCATCAACCCCTTCGGCCTGCACTACAGCGAGGTGACGGCCAGCAACCTGGTGAAGATCGACCTGCAGGGCAAGGTGCTCGACGGCTCGACCTACCCGGTGAACCCGGCCGGCTTCGTGGTGCATGCGGCCATCCACGACGGCCTGCCCGGCGCGCACTGCGTGATGCACACGCACACCACGGCCGGCGTGGCCGTGGCCTGCCTGCAGGGCGGCCTGCAGCAGACCAATTTCTATACCGCCCAGCTGCACGGCATGGTGGCGTACCACGACTTCGAGGGCATCACGATCCATGCCGACGAGGGCCCGCGCCTCTTGAAGAGCATCGGCGATCGCAACGCGGTGATCCTGCGCAACCACGGCCTGCTGGCCTGGGGCCAGACGCTGCCGCAGACCTTCGCGATCCTGTGGACGCTGCAGCGCGCCTGCGAGATCCAGATGGCGACCTTCTCGATGGGCGCCGCGATTCCGGTGAGCGAAGAGATCGCGCAGCGCTGCACGCGCGACGCGCTGCAGTTCAGCCCCGCGCACGGCGCCGGGCAGGACGTGTTCAATGCGCTGGTGCGGCAGGTGGACCGCATCGACCCGAGCTACCGCAACTGAGGCGCCTGTTCCCATGAAGATTTGCATCTACGGCGCCGGCGCGATCGGCGGATGGATCGGCGTCGGCCTCGCACAAGCAGGCCAGCGCCTGAACGTGGTGGCGCGCGGCGCCACGCTCGACGCGCTGCAGAAGGACGGCCTCTCGCTCATGCGCGGCGACGTGCGCACGCGCGTGCCGGTGAACGCGGTGGCCGACCCCGAGGCACTGGGCGTTCAAGACCTGGTGGTGATCGCCGTGAAGGCGCCCGCGCTGGCCGGCGTGGCCGAACGCATCGGGCCGCTGATCGGGCCCGACACGATCGTGCTGGTGGCCATGAACGGCGTGCCGTGGTGGTTCCTCGAAGGCGGCTTCGGCGGCGAGATCACGGGGCACCGCCTCGCGGCCGTCGACCCCGAAGGCGCCATTGCCAAGGCCATTCCGTCGCGCAACGTGATCGGCTGCGTGGTGCACGCCAGCTGCTCGCTCGACGGGCCGGGCGTGGTGCGTCACCACTTCGGCAACGGGCTGATCGTGGGCGAGCCTTCGGGCCAGGCCACGCCGCGCGTGCAGAAGCTGGTCGAGCTGCTGAAAAGCACGGGCATCGACACCACGCTGTCGCCGCAGATCCAGAAGGACGTGTGGTTCAAGCTGTGGGGCAACATGACGGTGAACCCGATCAGCGCGCTCACCGGTGCCACCACCGACCTGATCATGGGCGACGACTATGTGCGCGGCTTCATCTCGGCGGTGATGCTCGAGGCCAAGGAGATCGGCCGGCGCATCGGCATCGAGATCACGCAAAGCCCCGAAGACCGGCATGCGGTGACGATGAAGCTCGGCGCGTTCAAGACCTCGATGCTGCAGGACGTGGAAGCGGGCCGCTCGGTCGAGCTCGACGCGCTCGTCACCGTGGTGCGCGAGCTGGGCGAGCTGACGGGCGTGGCCACGCCGTTCACGGATGCGCTGCTGGGGTTGGCGCGGCTGCGCACGCGGCAGCTCGGGTTGTACTGAGCGGCCTGCCGCTGACTACCAGCGGTTTTCGGGTGCAGCGCCGATGGCCTCGACGCAACGGGCCACGATCTTCGTGCGCTCCTCGCGCAGCCGCTGCCAGCCGTCGGCCTGCCACTGGGTCCAGGCCAGCGGCTCCGATTCGTAGCTGCAGCCGATCGGCGGACGCATGAAACCCGCGCGCCCCAGCGAGGCGCCGTACTTGAGCCGGAACAGTTCGTCCGAGCCCATCAGGTTTTCGTAGACGAGGTGCCACGACCCCGGGACCAGCGGCGAGTCGGCCTCTTTCGGCGTCTGGCGCGCGGCCTCGATCTCTTCGGGCGTGGAGCCGTCGGTCAGCGCGGTGGCGAGCGCGGTCTCGGTGCGGCGGCGGTAGATGTCGGTGGCGATCTTGCTCAGGGCCTCCTGCAGGTCGCTCATCGCCGGGTTGACGCTCACCGGGTCGTCGCGCAGCGCTTCGAGCGTGGTGCCGCCGAGGCCGTCTTTCGAGAAGCCCTGCACGGCCGCACCGGTGCCGAGCACGGCGAACGCGACGTTCAACGCGACCTGGCCGGCCACGCGGCCCACCGTGTCTTCGCGGCGCACCACGCGCAGGTGATCGGCGCCGCTCTGCTGGGGCATGCGCAGGTAGCGCACGCGGGTTTGGGGCGCGGCTGCGGCAGGTGCGGCTTCGGCGGGTGCCGCGGCCATGGGCTGTGCGGCCGCTTCGGTCTGGGCTTGTGCCGAGAAGCCGGCGATGGCCAGTGCCAGGCCGAGGGCCTGCCGTGTGGCACGCGACGGCGTTCGTTTCTTCGTCGAATGGGTCATTGAACTGTTTTCCTCCGGCGCGGATTGTCTCCGGCGTGGCGGCTCGGTTCTATCGACGATGTTCAGGGCGTGTGCACAGGCCACCGGGTACTTCCCTCCGCGAATGTCCCCCGGCCTGCGGCCTCCTCCTTGATTTCGCTGCGGGAAGCACCCAGTGTCCTGCGCACGGGACACGCTGCGGGTGCTCGCCGATCAACGACCACTGCTGATGACGCTCACGCCGATGCGGCGCCTTGCGCAGCGAAATCAAGGAGGAGGGGCGAAGCCCCGGGGGACATTCGCGGAGCAAGGTACCGCGTCGGCGGGAGCGTCGCCCCCGAACGTCAGGCGTTCAGCTCAACCCGCCAGCCCGACGTACACGTTCTGCACGTCGTCATTCGCATCGATGGCAGCAAGAAACGCCTCGACCTCTTCCAGGTCGGCAGCGCTCAGGCTCGCAGGATCAACGGGGTTCTTGGGCCGGTAGCCCAGCTTGGCCGACAGCACGGTGAAGCCCTGGGCCGGGAGCGCGCGGCTCACCAGGTCGAGGTCGGCGGGCTCGGTCAGGAACAGGGTGGTGCCGTCTTCGGCGCCCGGCTCGAAGTCCTGCGCGCCGGCTTCGATGGCGGCCACTTCGGCGTCGGCGTCCTTGCTGGCGGGCTCGGCTTCGATCATGCCGAGGTGGTCGAAGTCCCACGAGACCGAGCCGGAGGTGCCGAGCTGGCCCTTGCGGAACAGCACACGCATTTCAGGCGCGGTGCGGTTCACGTTGTCGGTCAGGCACTCGACCATCACGGCCACGCGGTGCGGGGCGAAGCCCTCGTACATGACGTGGTCGAAGTGCACCGCCTCGCCCGTGAGGCCGGCGCCCTTCTTGATGGCGCGGTCGAGCGTGTCCTTCGGCATCGAGACCTTGCGGGCCTGCTCGACGACCAGCCGCAGCCGCGCGTTCGAGGCCGGGTCGGGGCCGTTGCGCGCGGCCATCATGATTTCCTTGGCCAGCTTGCCGAACAGCCGGCCCTTGGCATTCGCGGCCACGTCCTTGTGCTTGGCTTTCCATTGCGCGCCCATGTCTGCATTCCTTGGTGTTGTGGGGGGCGGCGAAACGCCGCAGCCCCCGAGGATGCCACGAGCCGGGGGCCGCGCCCAGCCGGCCCCCTTCCGCCGTCAGGGGCGCCCCTGCGGCACGCCCTCCTCCGGCGCCAGGCTCACCCACAGGGCGGCGCCCACGATCAGCAGGCCGCCGGCCCAGCCCCAGGCGCCGATGCGCTCGCCCAGCCCGAGGGCCGCGATGGCCGCGCCGAACACCGGCTCGCTGCCCATGAGCAGCGACACGCGGCTCGGGCTGCTGCGCGAGGCCGCGTGGTTCTGCGCGAAAAAGGCGAACACGGTGCACAGCAGCACGAGGTACGCCATGCCCCACCAGAAGCCGGCCGTGGCGGGCGGCAGGTGCCAAGTGCCGCCGCCGGACACGGCCAGCAGCGACATCGCCGCCGCGCCCAGCGCCATCACGCCGGACTGCACGGCCGTCAGCGTGAGCGCCGGCAGGGTGTGGCGGCCCGCCAGGCGGCGGGTGAGGCACACCATGACGGCGCGCAGGCAGGCAGCGGCCAGCATGAGGGCATCGCCCCACCCCATCGACAGACTGGCGAGCGAGGGCGCCGACAGCAGGGCCGCGCCCACGGCCGAGAGCCCGGCCGCCCAGAACACGCGCCGCGCCGGCCGCCGGCCCAGCAGCCACCATTCGACAAAAGGCGTGATCGCCACGCACAGGCTGATGAGGAAGGCGGCGTTGCTCGCCAGGGTCAGCGAGACGCCGAAGGTCTCGCACAGGAAGATGGCGAGCAGGTTGGCGCCCAGCAGGCCGCCCACGGCGAGCCCCTGGCGCCACTGCGGGTCGCGCCACAGCGGCCGCAGCGCGGGCAGCAGCACGAGAAAGGTGAGGCCGAAGCGCAGCGCGACGAACTCAAGCACGGGCAGCTGCTGCGTCGCCTGCTTGGCCACCGCGTAGCTGCCGCCCCAGACCGCCGCCACGAGCAGCAGCATGAGTTCGGCGGGGCCGAAGCCGGCCGTCCACGACCCGCGCCCCGCCGGGACCGCACCTTGCAACGCCTTTGAATCCATACTGTCTGCCCGCGGCCCGGGGCGCCTGAAAGAAGAAGAGAAGGCGCATTGTTCCGGGCGGCACCAGGGCCGCACAGCCGTCGGCCGGAACAGGACTCTTGCGTGGTCGGAACGAATTCATTTCTCAAGGTGCTGCCCGAGATGGTGACCTTCGTGCGGGTCGCCGAACTGGGCAGCTTCTCGGCCGCCGCCGACCTGCTGGGCATCACGCCCTCGGCCGCGAGCCGACAGGTGAAGCGGCTCGAACAGGAGATCGGCGTGCAGCTGCTGCAGCGCACCACGCGCCAGCTGCGGCTCACGGAGCCCGGTGCCGAGGCTTTTGCGCGCTGTCGCGAGCTGGTGGCGGCGGCGCAGGGCGCGATGGACATCGGCGCGCAGTTCGCGCGCACGCCGGCCGGCCGGGTGCGCCTGAGCGCGCCGAAGGCCTTTGCGCGGCGCGTGCTGCATCCGCACCTGCTCGACTTTCTGCGCGCCTATCCGGAAGTGGACGTGCAGCTGATCGTGGCAGACCGCGACATCGACCCGATCCGCGAAGGCGTCGACCTCGTGGTGCGGCTGACCACGGCGCCGCCCGAGGGGCTGGTGGCGCGGCGGCTGATGGCGGTCGAGCACATCCTGTGCGCCACGCCGGCCTACCTGGCACGCCACGCCGCCATCGCGCACCCGCACGACCTGCGCGCGCACAGCTGCCTGTCGCTGGGCGAGCACGAGCGCGACAACCACTGGCGCTTTCGAAAAGACGGTGAAGACGAGGTCGAGGTGGTGGTGGACGGCCGCTACGTCTGCAACCACAGCGAGATGCGGCTCGACGGCGCGCTCGCGGACCTGGGCGTGGCCTGCGTGCCGGCCTTCACGGCGCGCGAGGCGCTGGACGACGGCCGCGTGGTGCGCGTGCTGCCCGACTGGGCGCTGCAGGGCAGCTACCAGGGGCACGCGTGGCTGATGTACCCGCCCAGCCGCTACCTGCCGCCCAAGTGCCGGGTGCTGGTCGAGCACCTGCTCAGCGCGGTGCCTTCCCCGTGAGCACGCGCACGGCCTCGGGCAGCGAGTGGACCTGCGGCATGAAGTGGTCGATGAGCGCGCCCAGCGCCACCGCGCAGACCACCGCGCCCAGCAGCGGCTTCCAGGTGAGCCGCACCGCCGCCATGAGCCAGCCTTCGCGCGCCACGCGCACCGCGGCGCGGGCCGACACGTAGGAGAAGGCGACCTCGATCGCCACGGCCAGCAGCGCGTCCCAGCTGAAGTACAGCAGCACGAGCGAGCCCGCGCCGAGCACGACGGCCACGCACAGCAGGAAGATGGCGAGCACCGGCACGACGATGATCGCGCCTTCGTCGGCGCTGCCCGCGGCGTCGAGCGCGCCGCTGGCCACGTCGGAGAGTGCGCTGCCGCCGTCGGCGGCGTCGGGCGCGCATCCATGATCGCTGGAGCCGTCGGCACCCAGGTCGACATCGGGCGCCTCGACCTCGGTGCGCCGCTCCACCAGCCGCTGCGCCCACCAGCGCAGCACGCACAGGTAGCCGACGTAGCCCACGCCCAGTGTGACGAGGTAGCGCACGGCCAGCGACTCGACATGCAGCAGGTGCATCTGCAGCGCCGACACGCCCCACATGAGGAGCAAGGTGAAGGTGCCGATCAGCAGACCGTGCGTGCGCAGGCTGTGATCGCGGTGCAGGTCGCGTTCGACCTGGGTTTCCCACAGGCGCACGGAACGCCAGTTGGAAAGAACCTTCACGTCATTCGTCGGCGGGTGCGAAGGGCACCCGCGGCGCAACCGCGCACATGAGTTCGTAGCCGACGGTGCCGGCGGCCTGCGCCACCTCGTCGATGGGCAGCACCGCGCCGGTCAGGGCCGAGCGGCCCCACAGCGTGACCTCGGCGCCGAAGGCGGCATCGGGCACGGGCGTGAGGTCGACGGTGATCATGTCCATGCTCACGCGGCCCACCATGCGGGTGCGCACGCCGTTCACCAGCACCGGGGTGCCGGTGTCGCAGTGGCGCGGGTAGCCGTCGGCATAGCCGACCGCCGCGATGCCGATGGTGAGCGGGCCCTCGGCCGCAAAGCGCGAGCCGTAGCCGATGGTGTCGCCGGCCTTCAGCGTCTGCACCGAGATGAGCCGGGTCGACAGCGTCATGGTCGGCTGCAGCTGCCAGTGCGCCGCGTCGTGTTCGGGGAAGTCGGGGGCGCTGCCGTACAACACGATGCCGGGGCGCACCCAGTCGCCGCGCGTGCGCGGCGCATGGCGCAGCGTGGCCGCGCTGTTGGCGATGGAACGCTCGCCGGGCAGGTCGCGCGTGGCGCGCTCGAACACCTCGAGCTGGTGCTCGATGCCGCGCGGGCCGTCGGCGTCGCTGAAGTGCGTCATGAGCGAGATCTCGTCGACCTGCGGGAGCGCATTGAGGCGCGTCCAGGCCGAGCCGAAACGCTCGGGCGAGAAGCCCAGGCGGTTCATGCCGGAGTTCATCTTCAGGAACACGCGCTGCGGCTTCAGGGTCTTGTGGGCCGCGAGCATGTCGATCTGCTCGTCGCAGTGCACCGAATGCCACAGGTCCAGGCGCGAGCACAGCTCCAGGTCGCGCGCGTCGAACACGCCTTCGAGCAGCAGCACCGGGCCGCGCCAGCCCAGCGCGCGAACGCGCTCGGCCTCGGCCAGGTCGAGCAGCGCGAAGCCGTCGGCGCCGCGCAGGCCTTCGAAGACACGCTCGATGCCGTGCCCGTAGGCGTTGGCCTTGACCACGGCCCAGACACGGGCGTCGACGGCCGAGCGGCGGGCGCGGTCGAGGTTGTGGCGCAGGGCGGCGGTGTGGACGGTGGCGAGAATGGGGCGCGGCATGGCGGGTGTTGGGGTGGTTTCAGACCACGTTTTAGCATCTTCGGGAATGGGGTCGAATCCCGTGGGGATGCCTGAATTCGCGTCGTACCCCCATGCTATAACCGCCCATTCGCGCCTGACGCGACACTTTTTCACTACCGCCAGCAGACCCTCTGGCCAGCCAGCCCATCGATGAAGCGCGGTTTTTACACGATCATGTCGGCCCAGTTCTTTTCGTCGCTGGCCGACCAAGCGCTTTTCGTCGTTGCCGTCGATCTCATGCGAAGTTCGGGCGCCCCCGAATGGCAGCGGGCCGCCCTGGTGCCGATCTTCGCGGTCTTCTATGTGGTGCTGGCCCCGCTGGTGGGCGCCTTTGCCGACGCACTGCCCAAGGGCAAGGTGATGTTCATCAGCAACGCGATCAAGGTCGTGGGCTGCCTGATGATGCTGTTCGGCTCGCACCCGCTGCTGTCGTATTCCATCGTGGGCCTGGGCGCCGCGGCCTACTCGCCGGCCAAGTACGGCATCCTCACCGAGCTGCTGCCGTCGTCGCAGCTGGTCAAGGCCAACGGCTGGATCGAAGGGCTGACCATCGCCTCGATCCTGCTGGGCATCGTGCTCGGCGGCATGCTGGTGGGCCATGCGGTGTCCAGCCAGCTGCTGCTGATCGACCTGCCGTTCATCGACACCGGCATCGACTCGCCGGCCGAAGCCGCCATTGCGGTGCTGATCTTCGTCTACGTGCTCGCGGCCTGGTTCAACACCCGCATCCCGCACACCGGCGTCGAGATGCGCCCGCTGCGCTCCAACCCCGAGCAGAGCATGGTGCGCAACCTGGCCGGCCTGCTGCCCGACTTCTGGCATTGCAACGCCCGCCTGTGGCGCGACCGGCTGGGCCAGATCTCGCTGGCGACCACCACGCTGTTCTGGGGCGCGGGCGGCAACCTCAAGTACATCGTGCTGGCCTGGGCCGCCGTGGCGCTCGAATACAACACCACCCAGGCCTCGGCGCTGACCGGCGTGGTCACCATCGGCACCGCGGTGGGCGCCATCGTGGCCTCGATGTACATGCGGCTGGACATGGCCACGCGCGTGATCCCCATGGGCATCGCGATGGGCCTGATGGTGATCTGCATGAACTTCATCGGCAACGTCTGGCTGGCGGTGCCGTTCCTCATCATCCTGGGCGGCCTGGGCGGCTTCCTGGTGGTGCCGATGAACGCGCTGCTGCAGCACCGCGGCCACAACCTGATGGGCGCGGGCCGCTCCATCGCCGTGCAGAACTTCAACGAGCAGGCCTGCATCCTTCTGCTGGGCGGCTTCTACAGCGTGTGCACGGGCCTGGGCCTGTCGGCCTACGGTGCGATCAGCGCCTTCGGCCTCGTGGTGGCGGGCTGCATGTGGATCATCAAGCGCTGGCACGAGAACAACCTCAAGAAGTATCCTGAGGAAGTCGAGCACCTGCTTGCCATCGCCCGCAGCGACAAGCACCACTGATTTCGCGCGACCGCGTTGGTGCAATGGCCGGCGCGCCGAGCGCCCCCACTCCAACGCCCCATGCCCGCCCTCGCCCTGATGTTCAACGCCTTCGTGTGGGGCGTGTCCTGGATTCCCTTCCGCCAGATCGCCAGTCACGGCCTGCATCCGCTGTGGACCACCTGCCTGATCTACC
The DNA here is from genome assembly GCF_059423605.1 of Variovorax sp. GW460-12-1-14-LB1. Classification (NCBI taxonomy): domain Bacteria; kingdom Pseudomonadati; phylum Pseudomonadota; class Betaproteobacteria; order Burkholderiales; family Comamonadaceae; genus Variovorax; species Variovorax sp. GW460-12-1-14-LB1. The sequence continues at coordinate 74,920 of NZ_JBWKYF010000019.1, read as the reverse complement.
TCGTCATCGCCACGGCGATGGGCCTCGTGCGCCGGCACGCCTGGAAGGCCTTCGCCGCGTTCCCGATGCTGGTGGCGCTGGGTCTGGCGGCGGGCTTCACCAACGTGGGTTTCAACTGGGCCGTCACGCAGGGCGACGTGGTGCGCGTGGTGCTGTTGTTCTACCTGATGCCGCTGTGGAGCGTGCTGCTGGCCTGGCTGCTGCTGGGCGAGCGGCCCACGGGCGGCGCGCTGATGCGCGTGGCGCTGGCGCTCACCGGCGTGGTGGTGGTGCTGAAGGCGCCGGGCACCGACTGGCCGGTGCCCTCGAGCCTGCCCGACTGGCTGGGCGTGGCGGCGGGCTTCGGCTTTGCCGTGACCAACATCGTGCTGCGCCACCTGCGGCATGCGCCGGGCGAGTCGCGCGCGCTGGCCATGTTCTGGGGCTGCACCGTGGTGGCGGGCGTCGGCGCGGTGAGCGGCACCGCGTTCGGCGGCATCGATTCGCCGCTGCTCGCCTCGCCGGGCTGGCTGGGCTGGGCCGCGCTGCTGGGCACGGGCTTCATCGTCGCCAACGTGTGCCTGCAGTACGGCGCACCGAAGCTGGCGGCCAGCGCGACCTCGGTGATCATGCTGTCGGAAGTGCTGTTCGCCAGCGTCTCGTCGGTGGCGCTGGGCGCGTCCACCATGAACTCGCGCATCCTCGTCGGCGGCGCGCTGATCGTGCTGGGCGCGGTGTGGTCGGCGTTTGCGCGAACCCCGCCCGCGCGCGATGATGGCGTTTCCGCGTCCACCTGAGGAGCTCTCTCCATGACCAGCGTCTACGACTTCCAGGCCACCCGCATCGACGGCAAGCCGGTGAAGCTCTCGACCTTCCGCGGCAAGGTGCTGCTGATCGTCAACACGGCGAGCAATTGCGGCTTCACGCCGCAGTTCGAAGGCCTGGAAGCGCTGCACGAAAAGTACGCCGGCCAGGGCCTCGCGGTGCTGGGTTTTCCCTCCAACCAGTTCGGCGGGCAGGACCCGGGCACCAACGAGGAAATCGGCGCCTTCTGCATGACCAACTACGGCGTGAGCTTCCCGATGATGGAGAAGATCGACGTCAACGGCAGCAACGCGTTGCCGCTGTACCAGTGGCTCACCAAGGAAAAGCCGGGCCTGCTGGGCAGCACGGCGATCAAGTGGAACTTCACCAAGTTCCTGGTCGGGCGCGACGGCGCGGTGCTCAAGCGCTACGCGCCGCTGGACACGCCGGCTTCGCTCACGCGCGACATCGAGGCGGCGCTGGCCGCCAGCTGAGTTCAGAAGCGGAAATCGGCGCTCTTCGGCGCGCCGCCGACCGTCACGGTCTGGCTTTTTGTCTCGCCCGTCGACGTGCTCACGTCGATCACATAGCGCCCCGCCGGCACGTCGATGAGGCACACCGGGCCGGTGGCGGTGAAGGCCATGGCGGCGGACGAGTTCGCGTCGCCGCCCTTGATCGCGACGTTCAGGTTGGCCAGGTAGGCCCCGTCGGCGCGCGCGAACAGCAGCGACAGCGGGTGGTTCTTCATGGCGGCGCGCATGGCGTTCGACTCGTCGGAGCCGATGCCGCCGCACACATAGCGCGTGGTGCCGATGCCCTGCCAGGGCGGCAGGGCCGAGGGCGGCTGCTGCGCCTGCGCGGCGACGGTGCCTGCGATGCAGGCAGCGGCCAGCAACGCACGGCGCAGCGGAAAAGCAGAAACGAAAGACATGGCACGAACTCCTTGCAGCGTCTTCGGTTCGCCATGATGCGCCCCGAACGCGCGGTGCGCACGTCGGACGGCAACGTGCCCTGCCGTGCGCGTGCGCCCTACCCTGCGGGCGGCTGCAGCGCCGCGTCGAGCAGCTCGACCCAGTGCCGCACGGGCGTGTCGCCGCTGCCGCTTTGCAGGTGCGTGATGCAGCCGATGTTGGCCGAGGCGATGGTGGTGGGCTGCAGCTGCTTCAGGTGGCCGAGCTTGCGGTCGCGCAGCGGGTAGGCCAGCTCGGGCTGCAGCACCGAATACGTACCGGCCGAGCCGCAGCACAGGTGCGATTCATTCATCGCCACGCGCACGTCGAAGCCGAGCGCGCGCAGGTGCGTCTCGACGCCGCCGCGCAGCTTCTGGCCGTGCTGCAGCGTGCAAGGCGGGTGGTAGGCGACCACGCCTTCGGGCGCGCGCACGCGGCCCTGCAGCGCGGGCACGAGCTCGGGCAGCAGCTCGCTCAGGTCGCGCGTGAGGGCGCTGATGCGCGCGGCCTTGGCGGCATAGGCCGCGTCGTGCTGCAGCAGGTGGCCGTACTCACGCACGGTGACGCCGCAGCCCGAAGCGTTCATCACGATCGCCTCGACCTCGTTGCCTTCGACGAAGGGCCACCACGCATCGATGTTGGCGCGCATCTGCGCCTTGCCGCCGTCCTGGTCGTTGAGGTGGAACTTCACAGCGCCGCAGCAGCCCGCCTTGGGCGCGATCACGGCCTGGATGCCGGCCGCGTCGAGCACGCGCGCGGTGGCGCTGTTGATGTTGGGCGCCATCGACGGCTGCACGCAGCCTGCGAGCATCAGCACCTTGCGCGCGTGCGTGGCGGTGGGCCAGCGGCCGGCGTCCTGCTTGGCGGGCACCTTGGCCTTCAGTCCTTCGGGCAGCAGGCCGCGCACGGATTGGCCGAGCTTCATCGCGGGGCCGAACAGCGGCGACGGCAGCGCTTCCTTGAGCAGCCAGCGCGTGGCCGACTCCATGGCGGGGCGCGGCACTTTCTCGTCGACGATCTTGCGGCCGATGTCGACCAGGTTCCCGTACTGCACGCCGCTCGGGCAGGTGCTCTCGCAGTTGCGGCAGGTCAGGCAGCGGTCGAGGTGCAGCTGCGTGCTGCGCGTGGGCGCATGGCCTTCGAGCACCTGCTTGATGAGGTAGATGCGCCCGCGCGGCCCGTCGAGCTCGTCGCCGAGCAGCTGGTAGGTCGGGCAGGTGGCGGTGCAGAAGCCGCAGTGCACGCACTTGCGCAGGATGGCTTCGGCTTCGCGGCCCGCGTCGGTGTCGCGGAATTCGGGGGCTAGTTCGGTTTGCATCGCGGGGTGGGTGTTTCTTTTCTTATTGGTCGCCTGCGAAGAGCCGGCCGCGGTCGAAGACCCCGTGCGGATCGAACTCCTGCATCAGCGCGCGATGGATGCGCGCCACTGGCGCACTCAGCGCGTCGAAGCGCCGCACGTCGCAGTCGGCCGCTTGCGCCGCGGGCACACGGAACAGCGTGGCATGGCCACCCGCTGCGTGCGCGGCCTCGCGCAGGCGCGCCGCCTGCGCGGGCGGCGCGAGGTACCAGCGCTGCCCACCGTGCCACTCGACCAGCGGCGCAGCGCAGCCCTCGATGGCGATCACCGGCGCGGTCTGCGGCACCGACAGGCGCCACAGCGCCAGCGAACCGTCGGCATCGACCGCGAACCACGGCATGCGCTGGTCGCGCAGCGCGGCCCAGCCGGCGGCCGCGCGCACCGGGTCCTGGCGTTCGCCGCCGAGCTGCGCGCACGCCGCTTCGACGGCCGCCACGGCACCGCGCAGCCGCAGGCGCAGCACGCCCGCGCCGGGCGCGTGTTCGAACCAGCTGCTCGCGTTCAGCGGCAACGGGCGCCCGCCCCATTCATTGAGCAAGCGCAGCGCATCGGCCTGGCTGCAGGCGAAGGCAAGCGTGGCCTCGGCGGGCGCCACGGGCAGCACCTTGAGGCTCACTTCGGCGATCGCGCCCAGCGTGCCGAGCGAGCCGGCCAGCACGCGCGAGACGTCATAGCCGGCGACGTTCTTCATCACCTGGCCGCCGAAGCTCAGCACCTCGGCGCGGCCATTGATGAGCATGGTGCCGAGCACGTAGTCGCGCACCGCGCCCACGCTGGCACGCGACGGGCCGCTGAGGCCGGCGGCGACCATGCCGCCGACGGTTCCGCCGTCTGCAAAGCACGGTGGCTCGAACGGCAGGCACTGGCCTTGTTCGGCGAGCGCGGCCTCGAGCTCGGCCAGCGGCGTGCCGGCACGCACGGTGACGACCAGCTCACTGGGTTCGTAGCTCGTGATGCCGCTGAGCGCGCGCAGGTCGAGCAGCTCGCCGCGCGGTGGCTGGCCGTAGAAATCCTTGGTGCCGCCGCCGCGCAGGCGCAGCGGTGTGGCATCGGCCGCGGCGGCGCGCACGCGCTCGACGACCTGCTGGAGGGCGGTATCCGTGTTCATGAAGCTCTCAGAATCTCGGCAGGTCGGGATGCGCCAGCCGGCCGCCGCGCACCACTTCCTTGCCGTACTCGGCGCAGCGCTGCAGCGTGGGAATCACCTTGCCAGGGTTGAGCAGCCCGGCGGGGTCGAAGGCGCGCTTGATGCCGAACATCTGCTCGTTCTCGGCCGCGGTGAACTGCACGCACATGCTGTTGAGCTTTTCCACGCCCACGCCATGCTCGCCCGAGACGGTGCCGCCCATGGCGACGCTGGTCTCGAGGATGTCGGCGCCAAACAGCTCGCAGCGGTGCAGCTCGTCGGGGTCGTTGGCGTCGAACAGCACCAGCGGATGCAGGTTGCCGTCGCCCGCGTGGAACACGTTGCAGCAGCGCAGGTTGTACTTCTTCTCCATCTCCTGGATCGCCAGCAGGATGTCGGCGAGCCGCTTGCGCGGGATGGTCGAATCGAGGCACATGTAGTCGGGGCTGATGCGGCCCGACGCCGGGAAGGCGTTCTTGCGGCCGCTCCAGAATTTCATGCGCTCGTCTTCGCTGGTGCTCACGGCGATGGCGGTGGCGCCGCAGCCGCGCAGCACGTCGGTCATGCGGCCGATTTCTTCTTCGACCTCTTCGGGCGTGCCGTCCGACTCGCACAGCAGGATGGCGGCGGCGTCGAGGTCGTAGCCCGCGTGCACGAAGTCTTCGACGGCGGCGGTCATGGGCTTGTCCATCATCTCCAGGCCGGCCGGGATGATGCCCGCCGCGATCACCGCCGCGACCGCGTCGCCGGCTTTGCGCACGTCGTCGAAGCTGGCCATGATGCAGCGCGCCAGCTGCGGCTTGGGCACGAGCTTGACCGTGACCTCGGTGGTCACGGCCAGCATGCCTTCGCTGCCGATGGCCAGCGCGAGCAGGTCGAGCCCCGGCGCATCGAGCGCCTCGCCGCCAAATTCGATGGGTTCACCCTCGGCCGTGAAGCCGCGCACGCGCAGCACGTTGTGCAGCGTGAGGCCGTACTTCAGGCAATGCACGCCGCCCGAGTTCTCGGCCACGTTGCCGCCGATGGTGCAGGCGATCTGGCTCGACGGGTCGGGCGCGTAGTAGAGGTTGAAGGGCGCGGCGGCTTCGCTGATGGCGAGGTTGCGTACGCCGCACTGCACGACGGCCGTGCGGCTCACGGGGTCGACCTTCAGGATGCGGTTGAACTTGGCCAGCGACAGCGTCACGCCCAGCGCGTGCGGCATGGCGCCGCCCGAGAGCCCGGTGCCGGCGCCGCGCGCCACCACCGGCACGGCCAGCGCATGGCAGGCGCGCAGCACGGCAGCCACCTGCGCCTCGGTCTCGGGCAGGGCCACCACCAGCGGGCGCTGGCGGTAGGCCGTGAGGCCGTCGCATTCGTAGGGCGTGGTGTCTTCGGCGTGCCAGATGAGCGCATGCGCGGGCAGGTGCGCCTGCAGCGCCCGCACCACCTGCGCCTGGCGCTCCGCCTTCGACAGCTGCGTGTGCTGGTCGGTCGTGACGGGAGCATTCATGGCGGGAACAACTTTCAGCGGACGACCATCAGGGTGAATGGCCACACATAGGCCTGCAGCGTCACGTACAGGCCGACCAGCGAGGCCAGCGCGATCGAGTGGAAGAACACGTAGCGCAGGATGTCGCCTTCGTGATTGAACCACCGCGTGGCGGTGGAGGCCACCACGATCGACTGGGCGTCGATCATCTTACCCATCACGCCGCCCGAGCTGTTGGCCGCGCCCATGAGGTTGGGCGCCAGGCCGAGCTGCTCGGCCGCGACCTTCTGCATGCCGCCGAACAGCACGTTCGAGGCCGTGTCGGAGCCGGTCATGGCCACGCCGATCCAGCCCATGAGCGTGCCGAAGAAGGGATAGAACACGCCGGTGTTGGCGAAGGCCAGGCCCAGCGTGGTGTCGGTGCCCGAGTAGCGCGTGAGCGTGCCCAGCGCGAGCATCAGCACGATGGTCATGAGCGAGTAGCGCACCATCCAGAGCGTGCGCACGAAGGTGCGCACGATCTCGATCGGGTTGTACTTCATGAACAGCGCGCTCACGATCGCCGACAAGAGAATGCCGGTGCCCGTGGCCGACAGCAGGTTCAGCACGTACACCGCGCCTTCCTTGGTGGGCGCGGTGACCACCGGCGGCATCTTCTCGATCAGGTTGTGCAGCCCGCCCATCGGGAACGAGGGCGCGAAGACGCCATTGAGCGCGGTCTTCACCGAGGGCAGGCCCCAGATGAAGACGAACACCGAGAGGATCACCCAGGGCATCCACGCGCGCACCAGCGCTTCGCGGCTGTGCACGACGATGGCGGCAGGCGGCTTGGCCTCGTGCGCGCTCACGTCCTTGCCGCGCAGCGAGGGCGAGCGCCACACGTTCTTCGGCTGCCACACGCGCAGGAACAGCACCAGGCTGGCCATCGACACGATGGCCGCGATGATGTCGACCAGCTCGGGGCCGATGAAGTTCGACACCAGGTACTGCGGCACCGCGAACGACACGCCCGTGACCAGGATGGCGGGCCACACTTCCATCATCGCCTTGCGTCCGGCGAAGGCCCACACCAGCCAGAACGGCACCAGCAGCGAGAAGAACGGCAGCTGCCGGCCGATCATTGCGGTGACTTCCATCAGGTCGTAGCCGTGCACCTTGGCCAGCGTGATCACCGGCGTGCCGAGCGCACCGAAGGCCACCGGCGCCGTGTTGGCGATCAGCGAGAGGCCCGAGGCGGCCAGCGGCGAGAAGCCCAGCCCGATCAGGATGCCGGCCGTGACCGCCACCGGCGTGCCGAAGCCCGCCGCGCCCTCGAAGAACGCGCCGAAGCAGAAGGCGATCAGCAGCAGCTGGATGCGGCGGTCTTCGGTGATGCCCGAGAGCGAGTCCTGCAGCACCTTGAAGCTGCCGTTCTGTTCGGCCAGCTGCTGCAGGAAGATGATGTTCAGCACGATCCAGCCGATCGGCAGCAGGCCCGTGAAGCCGCCGAAGAGCGCGGCGCGCCCGGCCATCTCGGCCGGCATGCCGTAGGCGAACACGGCGACGGCCAGCGCCGCCAGCAGGCCGAGGCCGGCGGCGATGTGGGCCTTGATGTGGAAGAAGCCGAGGCACGCGAGCATCACCACCACCGGGATCGCGGCGAGCGCGGTGGAAATGATCATGTTGCCGAACGGGTCGTAGATCTGCTGCCAGGTCATGCGTTGTCTCCGGGGAGGCTGTTGTTGTGCCCCGCACTCTAGGGAGAAGCGCGCCGTCCGGATTGAAGGTTTTTTGCCCGGATCTTGATAAAAATTTGTCGGGCAGACCTGTCGGTCAGTGCAGCGTCTGAACGATCCAGTCGACGAAGGCCGCGCACTCCCAGCGCTCCAGCGTGCCCGGCTGCCAGCAGATGTAGTGGCGGTGCGGCGAGGGCACGGGCCGCTCCGACAGCGCCACCAGCCGGCCCGATTCGAACCAGGCGGCGCCCAGTTTCTGTCGCACCAGCGCCACGCCGAAGCCGCTGGCGGCCGCGTCGTAGACCAGGCCCAGGTCGTTGAACTGCGCGCCCAGGTGCGGCTCAGGCTGGTCGATGCCGCAGCTCGCGAACCAGGTGCCCCAGGGCTCGAGCGGGCTGCGGATCAGCCGCGCGCTGGCGATCTCGGCCGCGGTGCGAAAGCCGTCGAAGGGCCCGAACTCGTTGAGGTAGCTCGGGCTGCAGGCGGGCACCACGTCCTCGGCGATGAGCAGGCGGTGCTCGCAGTCGGCGTACGCGCCGATGCCGTAGCGCACCTGCAGGTCGGTCTGCTCGGCCGTGACGTCGAGCAGCGGGATCGACACATGCAGCGCCAGCTCGATGTCGGGGTAGATGTTGCGAAAGAGCTCCAGCCGCGGCATCAAAAACTGGCGGCTGAAGGTGGGCGTGACCGCCACGCTCAAGCGCGGCGCGCGCAGCGCCGCGTCACGGCTGCCGGGCGTGGCCTGCTGCAGCGCGGCCAGGCCGACGCGCACGTTCGCCAGGTAGGCCGCGCCGTCGGCCGTGAGGCTGAAGTCGCTGCGACCGAAGAGCTTGAAGCCCACGTGCGCCTCGAGCTGGCGGATGCGGTGGCTCACGGCGCTGGCCGTCACGCACAGCTCGTCGGCCGCGCGGCCCGCATGCCGCAGGCGCGCGACGGCCTCGAAGGTCAGCAGGCATTGGATCGGGGGGATGTGGTGCAGAGCCATCCTCGGCAGCGGACCGACTCAGTCTTCGAAGAAATTCACCGGCAGGCCCGGCGTGTCAACGCGCATCGAGAGCACGGTGCCCGAGGCCGGGCGCTGCACCAGCTCGTCGGCCGGGCGGCCCTTGCGCCCGCTGGTGACGAACAGCGTGCGCAGGTCGTCGCCGCCGAAGCAGGGCATGGTCGGGCACTGCACGGGCACCGCGATGGCGGCCACGCGCTCGCCCGTGGGCGCAAAGCGCAGCAGCTGCGCGCCTTCGAACATCGCGACCCAGTAGTGGCCGGCGGCGTCGACGGTGGCGCCGTCGGGTCGGCCGTCGTAGTGCGTGGGCGTGCTGGGTACCCAGCCCGCGGGCTTGGGGTCGAACTGCTGGAACACGCGCGCATGCGACAGCGTGTTGGCCTCGGCGTCCCAGTCCCAGGCGCGCACCACGTGCGCGGCTGTGTCGGCCCAGTACAGGGTGCGGTTGTCGGGCGAGAACGCCAGGCCGTTGGCGGTGGTGACGTGCTCCAGCATCGAGGTGATGGTGGGCGAGACGTCGCCCGGGCGTGCGTCGAAGCAGTAGAGCGCGGCGTTGGCGCGGTCCTTGGCTTCGTTGAGCGAACCGGCCCAGAAACGGCCGAGCGCGTCGCACTTGCCGTCGTTGAAGCGCATGGTGCGCACGTCGTGCTCCGCGCGCGCCATCGCGACGAGGCTGCCGCCCCACTCGCGGGCCCGGTAGATGCCGTCGCGCAGCGCGATCACGAGGCCGCCGCTGCGTGCCGGCGCCATGCAGCCGGGCTCGGTGGGCAAGGCCCATCGCTCGACCGTGGCCGTGGGCGAACCGATCTCGCCGCGCGTGCGCAGCACGGCGCGGCCCGGAATGTCGAGCCAGTAGAGCGCGCGTTCGTGCGGATGCCAGAACGGCGATTCACCCAGCTCGCAGAGGCTGTCTTCGATGGAGGTCCACATGGTGGGGCGATTGTGCCCCCGGCCACGCGGGCCGCGGGCAAAAAAAAGCCCGCTGACGCCGAAGCGCTCGCGGGCTGAACATCCAAAGGAGACTCGCCTGAAAAAACCGGGAGTGGTTGTTCTTCTTTGTATCGAAAAGGGGGGGTGGTGGTCTTGGAGGAGCGGGGGCCGGCGCCGTGCCGGACCACCCGCTGTCTGTGTGCGAATCAGCGGTTGTAAGCCGTTTCGCCGTGGGACGAGATGTCGAGGCCTTCGCGCTCTTCTTCTTCCGACACACGCAGGCCCAGGGTCAGATCGGCGATCTTGTAGGCGATGAACGCGACCACGCCGGACCACACGATGGTGAACAGCACGCTCTTGACCTGGATCCAGACCTGCGCGCCCATCGAGAAGGTGTCGGGGGTCAGGCCACCGGTGCCGCCCAGGCCCTTGGCGGCGAACACGCCGGTCAGGATGGCACCCAGGATGCCGCCCACGCCGTGCACGCCGAACACGTCGAACGCGTCGTCCGCGCCGAGCATGCGCTTGAGACCGCCCACGCCCCACAGGCAGACCAGGCCGGCCAGCAGGCCCATCACGATCGAGCCCATCGGGCCGACGAAACCGGCGGCGGGCGTGACGGCCACGAGGCCGGCCACGGCACCGGACGCGGCGCCCAGCATCGAGGCCTTGCCCTTGTGCAGGCTCTCACCCAGGATCCACGACAGGGCCGCGGCGGCGGTGGCGAGCACCGTGTTCACGAAGGCCAGGCCGGCGGCGGCGTTGGCCGCACCTGCCGAGCCGGCGTTGAAGCCGAACCAGCCGACCCACAGCAGCGAGGCGCCGACCATGGTGAGCGTGAGCGAATGCGGCGTGAAGGCTTCCTTGCCGTAGCCCACGCGCTTGCCGACCATGTAGGCACCGACCAGGCCGGCGATACCGGCGTTGATGTGCACCACGGTGCCGCCGGCGAAGTCCAGCGCGCCGTCCTTGCCCAGCAGGCCGCCGCCCCACACGATGTGGGCCATGGGCACGTAGCTGAAGGTGAACCAGATCACCGAGAACAGCAGCACGGCCGAGAACTTGGCGCGTTCCGCGAAGGCGCCGACGATCAGCGCCACGGTGATGGCCGCGAAGGTGCCCTGGAAGGCGAAGAACACGTATTCGGGGATCGTGGTCAGCGCGCCGAAGGTCTCCTGCGTGATGCCCTTCATGAAGATCTTGTCGAAGCTTCCGAAGAAGTTGCCGTCGCCCGTGAAGGCCAGGCTGTAGCCGTAGATGGCCCACAGCAGGCTGATGAGCGAGAAGATCACGAAGACCTGCATCAGCACCGACAGCATGTTCTTGGAACGGCCCAGGCCGCCGTAGAACAGCGCCAGGCCGGGGATGGTCATCAGGATCACGAGCAGGGTCGAGGTGAGCATCCAGGCGGTGTCGCCGGAGTCGACCTTGGGCGCGGGGGCGGCAGCCGGTGCGGCGGGCGCGGCCTCGGCGGCTGCGGGTGCTGCAGCCGCTGCAGGCGCGGGCGCAGCTGCGGCAGGTGCAGCAGGTGCCGATGCAGCCGGTGCCTCAGGGGTGGCGGCGGGTGCCTGGGCCAGCGCCGAAGTACCGGCGGCGAAGACGCTCAAGCCGAGCGCAAGAGAGACAAGAAGTTTTTTCATAGTCGTTGTTCTTTCGGGCCAGGACTCGATCAGAGGGCTTCGCGGCCCGTTTCGCCGGTGCGGATGCGCACGACCTGTTCGAGGTTGTAGACAAAGATCTTGCCGTCGCCGATCTTCCCGGTGCGCGCGGCGCCTTCCACGGCCTCGATCACGCGGTCGACCAGCTCGTCGGAGATGGCCGCCTCGATCTTCACCTTGGGCAGGAAGTCGACCACGTACTCGGCGCCGCGGTACAGCTCGGTGTGGCCCTTCTGGCGACCGAAGCCCTTCACTTCCGTGACGGTGATGCCCTGCACGCCGATGGCCGAGAGTGCTTCGCGCACCTCGTCGAGCTTGAACGGTTTGATGATGGCTGTGACCAGCTTCATGATGAGTTGCTCCTTCTGGATGGATGAAAGGCGGCGCGGCAACGTGGGCCGCGCCTGGTTGTTGTGTCGATTACAGCGTCTTCGTCAGCGTGAGGATGAAGCGTGCCTTGTTGGGCGAGTAGTAGGTGGTACCGAAGGTGCCGAAGTCGGGGATCTCGATGCCCGGGTAGGCCACGACCTGGTAGTTGGCCTTCTTGTTGGCGCCCTGCACCGAGCCCGTGAGCGTCAGGCCGCTGCCGAAGTCGTAGGTGGCGCCGATGTTGTAGTCCACGTAGCTCTTGTAGCCCAGGCTGCGGATGTCGCTGGACATGTTGGTGAAGCCGACGGCGGCCTTGAGCGTGACCTTGGGCACGATCTCCTTGCTGTAGGCCAGGTTCAGGTAGCCGGTGTTGCGGCCCTTCAGGCCCGAGCCCGTCTTGGCGCCGGCGTAGCCGAAGTAGTCCTTGGACACCGTGTGCGAGTACTTGGCCGTGAACGAGCCGAAGCTGTCGTTGGCGTAGGTGGCGCCCACGTACAGCTCGGTGGTGTTGCCCACCGAGTTGCCCGGGTAGATGTAGGTGAGCGCACCGACGTCCATGTCGACCGGGCCGGCCTTGAACTTGTAGCCGCCGTACAGGTCGCTCTCGATGCTGTTGCCCTTGAGCCAGTTGACGCTGGAGTTCCAGTTGCCGACGTAGAAGCCGCTGTCGCCGAAGGCGTAGTCGAAGCCGCCCTGGATGGCGGGCTTGAAGCCCTTGGTCTTGGCGTAGTCGTTCTTGCCGATCATGTCCTGGTCCTGGCCGCGGAACTTGTAGTTCGTGGTCAGCGAGACATTGCCCGTGAGCAGGGGCGCGGGCGCCGGTGCGGCGGCGTCGGCGGCCTGGGCCAGGGCGGCGCCCGAGGCGGTCAGTGCAGTGGCCAGAACGATCAACGCCTGGGCGGCGGTACGGTGCGTCATCAGGGAACTCCTCGCAAGTGTGTTGTTGGACCTGAGCACCCTCAAAGCAGGGAGCGTGCCAAACTGCACGAATACCGCCCCGGCCAGAGGGCGCAGGTGTCCGGCGATGAGCGCCAAATCGTTACAAGCCCTGTTTCCGGCAGTTGCACACGCTTGCACGCTGCACGGTCCTGGGCTTGCACGTCGCAGGCGCACCAACTTGGGGAGAGGGAGAAAAATGAGTCTGTCTTTGGTGCAAAGCCGCGCCTTGCTCGGCCTGGAGGCCGCCGCCGTCACGGTCGAGGTGCATCTGGCGAACGGCCTGCCGAGCTTCACGCTGGTCGGGCTGGCCGAGACCGAGGTCAAGGAAGCGCGCGAGCGCGTGCGCTCGGCGATCCAGAACGCCGGGCTCGAATTTCCGACCAACAAGAAGATCGTGGTCAATCTGGCGCCCGCCGATCTGCCGAAGGATTCGGGCCGCTTCGATCTGCCGATCGCCCTGGGCATCCTCGCGGCCAGCGGGCAGATCGAGAACGCCCGCCTCGCCGGCCACGAGTTCGCGGGGGAGCTGTCGCTGTCGGGCGAACTGCGCCCCGTGCGCGGCGCGCTCGCGATGGCCGTGGCCACCTACACGCAAGGCACGGCCGTGCGGCTGGTGCTGCCCCTGGACAGCGCCCAGGAGGCCGCGCTGGTGCCCGGTGCGCAGGTGTACGGCGCCCGGCACCTGCTCGACGTGGTGCGCCAGTTCGTCGCCAGCGGCGGCGGGCCCGTCGACGCGAGCGACGACGGCTGGACCCGCGTGCGCGCCGCGCCCGGCGACGGCGCCCCGCGCTACGCCGACCTGGCCGACGTCAAGGGCCACACGGGCGCCAAGCGCGCGCTCGAGATCGCCGCGGCCGGCGGCCACAGCCTGCTCATGGTGGGCGAGCCGGGCTCGGGCAAGTCGATGCTGGCGCACCGCTTCGCCGGCCTGCTGCCGCCGATGAACGTGGACGAGGCGCTGGAAAGCGCGGCCATCGCCAGCCTCGACGGCCGGCTGGCGCCCGAGCGCTGGATGAGCCGCCCGACGGCCACGCCGCACCACACGGCGAGCGCGGTGGCGCTGGTGGGCGGCGGCTCGCCGCCACGGCCGGGCGAGATCTCGCGCGCGCACCACGGCGTGCTGTTTCTCGACGAGTTCCCCGAGTTCACGCGCGCCGCGCTCGAAGCGCTGCGCGAGCCGCTGGAGACCGGCACCATCACGATCACCCGCGCCGCCCGTCGCGCGGAGTTCCCGGCCCGCTTCCAGCTCATCGCCGCGATGAACCCCTGCCCCTGCGGCTACCTCGGCTCCACGCTCAAGCCCTGCCGCTGCACGCCCGAGCGCGTCGCGCGCTACCAGGGCAAGCTCAGCGGCCCGCTGCTGGACCGCATCGACCTGCACATCGAGGTGGCGGCCGTGTCGGCGCCGCAGCTGCTCGATGCGCCGGCGGGCGAATCGACCGACAGCATCCGCGCGCGCGTGGTGGGCGCGCGCGACCGCGCGCTGCAACGCCAGGGCCATGCGAACCAGGGGCTGCAGGGCCGCGCGATCGACACGCACGCCGTGCTCGACAACGCCGCGCGCCAGCTGCTGCAGCAGGCGGCCGCGCGGCTGGGCTGGTCGGCGCGCAGCACGCACCGCGCGCTGAAGGTGGCGCGCACCATCGCCGACCTCGCGGGGCAGGACGCCGTGCAGGCCGCGCACGTGGCGGAGGCGGTGCAGTACCGCCGCGCATTGCGCACCGGCACGCCCTGACCTGCGCTCCCGCTACTTGAACTCGTGGCTCACGACCGGTGCGGACTTGCTGTCCTGCACCGTCACGCGCTGGCGGTAGGCCGTGAGGTCGCCGTTGCGCACCTCGATCGTGTAGATGCCCGGACGCAGCGGCAGCGACTTGAGCGGTGGGCTCACGCCGCGGTCGGCGCCGTCGATGAAGACCTGGCCCCAGGGCCGGATGTTGAACTGCACGCGGCCCATGCCGGGTGCCGCGGCCGGCGGCGGTGGCGGGACCGGTGGTGCGCCCGCGATCACGGTCGGCACGGGGTTCGTGCTGCCCGCGGCGGGTGGCGGCGGTGACTGCCGGTTGAGCTGGGCGATGGCGTTGCGCGCCTCGCGCGCATGCAGGCCGCGGCGGTGGCGCCGCAGGTAGGCCTCGTAGCCTTCGCGGGTGTTCTCGGCCTGGGCCAGGTTCCAGTCTTCCACCTCGGCGACCACGGCGGGGTCGGGGGGCGGCGGCGCTTCGGGTGGCGCCGGTTGCACAGGCGGTGCAGGCTGCGCGGGCTGTGCCTCGGGCTCGGCCGGCGGTGTGGCCGGTGGCGTGGGCGCGGCGGCGATGGGCACGTTGTCGAGCGGGCTCAGCGGGGCGCTGGCCGATGCGGCGGGCGCGGACGCAGGCGGGGCCTCTGAGGTCGCGCCGGCCGGCGGCATCGCGGCCGGGGGCGCGCCCGGATCGGACATCGGCGTGCCGGGCGGCGGCGCGGCCGCAATCATCGGATCGGACGGTGCCTTGGCCGTCAGCCGCCAGCCGATCCAGCCGCCGACCGCGAACAGCGCGAGCACCAGCGCGCCGACAAGGAACCACGGCGGGCGCTTCGACGGCTTCTTCGGGCGTGCGACAGGCGGCGGCGCAGGCGGCGGCGGTGCCTGCACGCGCGCGGTCGCCGCTTCCACAGGCACGGGCTGCACCTCGGGCGCGGGCGGTGGCGCTTCCTCCACCGGCTCCGGTGCCGGCGGCTCCTGCGCCACGGGCGCCGCGACGGGCACGGCAGCAGCAACCACCGCCGCCGGCGGCGCCGCCCGGTCCACCACGTACAGGTCACCCAGCTTCACCAGCCCCAACTCCGCCGCAAAGGCTGCCACCGTCTGCGTGCGGTCCTTGCTGTGCACGGCCAGCGTGTGGTCGACCGCGGCGCAGAAGGCCGGGCTCAGGTCGTCGCGGTCCATCGACGACAGCGGCACGTAGGCGTCCTGCACGCTGCGCACCACGGCCGAGGGCGGCGGGTGGCCGGTCACCGCGCGGTACAGCACGGCGCCCAGCGCATAGAGGTCGGTCCACGCGCCCTGCAGCAGCGTGTTGTCGTCGGCGTACTGCTCGATCGGCGAGTAGCCCGACTTCACCATCACCGCGACCTCGTCGACCAGGTCGGCGATCGACTTGCGCGCGGCGCCGAAGTCCAGCAGCACCGGGCGGTCGTCCTGCTGCTGGATGAAGATGTTGTCGGGCGCGATGTCGCGGTGGAAGCACTGGCTGTGGTGCAGCGTGTCGAGCGCGCCCAGCAGCGGCCCCAGCATGCCCAGCAGCCAGGGCTCGGTCAGCGTGGCCGGTTCGCTCTCAGCCAGCTGGCGCAGCGTGCGGCCCTTGTACAGCTGGATCGCCATGTAGGCGGTGGAGTTGGCCTCCCAGAAGCGATGCACCCGCACCAGCGCCGGGTGGCTGAACTGCGCCAGCGTGCGCGCCTCGTTGATGAAGCTGCGCAGGCCGGCCGCGAAGGTGGCGGTGAGGCGCTCGGAGCGCACGTGCACGCTGTTGTCGCCCACGCGGCGCGCGAGCATCGAAGGCATGTATTCCTTGACCGCCACCTCGCGCTGCAGCGAGTGGTCGTAGGCGCGGTAGACGATGCCGAAGCCGCCCTCGCCGATGACTTCGAGCAGCTCGAACTCGTCGAGCCGGTGGCCCGTGCCGAGGGGATGGGGGCGCTCCTCCTGCGGGTCGGGCGTCGCGCTAGGGCTGGCGGGCGTCGTCATGGGGTGTCTCTTCTTCCTGCGGGTGGGTCGGGCGCGTCATGCCCATGGCACGTGGCCTTGCGAAAACAACTGGGAAAACAGCGGCGTGTTGAGCCCGCCGCCGTGCGCCGCGGTGCGCAGCGGCGAGCCGTCGGCCTGGTTGGTCCACCAGTAGCTGGTGCCGCCGAAGGGGTCGAAGCACAGCGGCAGTTCGGGCCAGCCCAGGCGCTGCTGCGCGCTCGCGCCGCGCGCACCGTTGGCCGGGCCGGCGGCCGCGCCGAGGATCGAGAGGATGTCGTCCGAGCCGCCGCTGGCGGTGCGAAAGCCCGTGCGCCCCGCGGCCAGCACCTGGCCGTCGAAGAGGTCGGGCGCCACGCCGTGGCGGATGGCCTGCAGCAGCGCGCTGCCGCACTGCCAGTACCACGCGGCCGAGCCTTCGAGCAGCGCGGGGTGGTAGCGCGCCGCGTCCACCTGCAGCGCCACGCAGGCCGGGTAGTAGCGGCCCACGCGGTCGCAGCTGGGCGCGATGCAGCCCAGCTGCACCGCGTTCACGCCGTGCGTGGCGGGGATGGCGAAGTTCCAGACCGGGGCCACCGCGTAGTGGCGCGTCATGGCGTCGGGCCAGCGCTTGAAGCTGCCCAGGCCGTTCTGCATCCAGCGGTCCCACCAGGCCTGCAGTTCGCGCGGCATGCGGCGGTAGAGAAAGTCGCCGGCCGACGGCAGCTTGCCGTACCAGCCGATCTGCTCGTCGAGCGGCGACCAGGCGTGCGGGGGAGGCGTCATCCTAGGATTTCCCGGGGCAGGAGAAGCTGTTCATCTGCGACAGCCGCAGCGGGTTGTAGACGCTGTTGGCCGTCACCGCGAGCACCACCTTCTTGCCTTGCAGGTCGAAGGTCGCGTTGAACGACTCGGGCGTGCGCCCCGACGAGATCGAGGCCTTGTCGAACAGCCGGTGCAGCGCCCATGGCCCTTCGGTCACGATGCCGCCGGCCGGCGTGCCGTTGGCCACCGTGACCTGCAGCCGCACCTGGTTGCTGTTGCGCGGGCCGGGCCACTTGATGCTGCTGGGCGCCTGCGGGCCGTGCGCGTAGCGCACCGTCTGGCCGTCGATGTCCAGCGTGAACTGCGTGAGCGTGGCGTCCATGTCCTCGGGCCGGATGTCGAGCGTGAACGAGGGCGTGCGCCCGCCCGCCATGCCCGTGAAGAACACGTCGCGGATCGCCTGCGCCTTCTGGAACGCATCGAGGTAGGCCGAGCGCCCCGACGCGCTGCCGTCCACACCGCGCTTGAAGGTCCACGGGTTGACCGAGGTGTCGACCTGCGAGGCGAGGTTCTTTTGAAAGAAGTCGTCCATCATCCCGCCGGGCGCGAACAGCTGCGCGAAGTCGCCCGCCGCCACGTCGCGGTTGGAGCCGCGCGCGAACGGGTAGCGCCCCGCGATCGCCTGGCTGCAGAACTGCCCGATGGTCGCGGCCGCGTTCTGCCCGATGTTCTGCCGCGTCACCGCCGCGGCCTTCGACGACGCGGTGGCCGACAGGTCGTTCAGCATGCCCTGGAACGGCACCGGCAAACGCCCCGCTTCGGCCTGCAGCTTGGTCACGGCGTCGCCCGGTGGCGGGATGTTGCCGCTGCGCAGCGCGGTGTCGGTGGCGGTGAGGAAGGTGTACAGCTCGTTGATGAGCGCGGCCGTCTGGTCCAGCGGCGTCTGGCCGCCGGCCTTGGGCGCGGTCACCATGCGGCGCAGCGGCGCGAAGTGGTTGTCGACCAGCGACTCGGGCCGGTCGGGCGCGGTGTTGCGGCGCTGGCTGCCGTCGGGCTGGCCGATGAGCTGCTCGATGCGCTCGCGCGTGCTGGTCACGCGGTTCTGCGCCTGGTCGAGCAGGCTGCGCGTGGCCTCGTCGTGGTTGCGCAGCAGGTCGGTCTCGCGCGCCGCGCCGCGGATGAGGCGCGACATCGGCGACTCGCCGGTCGACAGCACGCGCGTCATCTGGATGCTCTGCAGCAGCGACTTGCTCTCGGCCAGCCGGATGTCGGCCAGGTACTCGTCCCAGGTGCGGATGTAGTCGCTGAGGTACAGGCGCCGCACTTCGCGCAGCAGCAGCTCGCGCGAAGTGATGTCGGCGATGCCCGGCGCGCGGATCTGCAGCACCCAGCGGTCTTCCTGCTCCAGCGCCAGCGTGGTCTCGGCCATGCGCTTGTCGAAGATGTCCCAGTAGCCGCGGTAGGTGAACAGCGTGGGAATGCCGTCGGTCAGCGGCTTGCCGCTGGCGCGCCGGACCACCAGCGCCGACTCCGCGCCGCCCGCCTCGGCGATGGTGAAGGCATTGGGCGCGCTGGTCTGCAGCAGGATGCGGCGCAGCCGCGCGTACGAGCGCTGCGCCAGCGGCACGCCGGCCAGGCGCTCGCGCGTCTGCGCGATGAGCTTGTCGTCCTTGGTGAAGGGCGAGCTCACGACGCGGTCGGCGAACAGCGTCTTCAGGTGCGCTTCGAGGTTCGTGCGCTGCTCGCGCGTGAGCGAGGCGCCGATCTTGCGGTCGACGTCGGTCAGCAGCCAGGCCTGCAGAAAGTCGGCGTCGTAGCGCTCGGGGTCGTACAGCATCAGGTAGGCCTTGAGCGCCTCGTAGCTGTATTCGGCGTCGGCCTTCGCGGCCTCGCGCAGCGACTGCTCCACGCGTTGCGCGGCCTGCGGCAGCAGCACGGTTTCCAATGCGCGCTGGTACACGCCGTCGGTCGCGGCCTGCAGCTTCTCGCCCTGGTAGAGCCCGAAGCGGTAGCCCACGGGCGGATCGCCGATGTCGAACTCGGCGGACTTCGGCAGGTCGCGCAGCCGGTCGAGGATGAGCAGCGAGCTCGCGATGTCGCCGCTCGAATCGACCACCGTCGGCAGCTCGCCGCGCGCGGCGGCCTTGTTGAAGGCCTTGGCGTTGCCGTCGACCTCGGCCACGTAGGCCTTGTTGTGGCGCCAGCTGTTGGCCCACGCGCCCAGCAGCACCACCGCGAGCACGCCGACCAGCGCGTAGCCCGCGAGGTCGATGGCGCGGCGCCGGCGGTACCAGCGCAGGTTGGTGCCGGCCACGCCCGCATCGCGGAAGATCACCTGCTGCAGCAGCTCTTTCAGGAAGTAGCTCTTGCCCGGGCCCGGCGGCGGCGCGGGCGGCGCGTTCACCTGCAGGTAGCGCTTGATGGCGCCCATCACGCGGTCGAAGGCCGTGCCCTCCTGCGTGCCGCTGGTGAAGTACACGCCGCGCAGCAACGGCGCCACCTCGAACTTCGACGGGTTGAACACGTCGGCCAGGAAGGTGCCCAGGATGTCCTCGAAGCTCGCGAACTGCTGCGGCAGCAGGTAGGCCTGCGCACGCCGCATCGGGTCGGGCTCGGTGGCCATCAGCTCGGGCAGGCGCTCGTCCAGGCGCTGGTGCAGCAGCTTGTATTCCTGGTGGAAGCGCTCGCGCAGGTCGGCCTTGGCCGGGTCGGCGGGGTTGCCCTCGATGGGGAAGGTGAAGCCCCACACCTGCTGGCGCTCGGCGCGGCCCAGCGAGCCGAAGTACTCGTTGAAGCCGGCCAGCAGGTCGGTCTTGGTGACCAGCACGTACACCGGGAAGTTGATGCCCAGGTCGTTGCGCAGCTCGAGCAGCCGCTTGCGCAAGGCCATGGCGTGACGCGCGCGCTGCGCGTCGTCGGCCAGCGGCAGGTCGGCGATGCTGATGGTGAGGATCGCGCCGTTGATCGGCTGGCGCGGCCGGAACTTCTTGAGCAGCTCGATGAAGCCCTTCCACTCGCCCTCGTCGGTCTCGCGGTGGCTCTCGTGCGTGGTGTAGCGCCCGGCCGTGTCGATGAGCACCGCCTCGTTGGTGAACCACCAGTCGCAGTTGCGCGTGCCGCCGATGCCGCGCACCGCGGCCTTGCCGAGCTGGTCGGCGAGCGGAAAGTCGAGGTCGGAGTTGACCAGCGCCGTGGTCTTGCCCGAGCCCGGCGCGCCGATGAAGATGTACCAGGGCAGCTGGTAGAGGTACTGCCGGTCGAACAGCGCGAAGCGCCCCGCCGCCTTGCCGCCGGGGCCCGGGCCGAAGCGCATGTTCTTCAGCACCGCGGTCGCGTCGGCAAAGCCGCTGTGCAGCTCCTTGATCTCGGGCGCCTCTTCGGGCTTGGCCTCCTTCGCCTTGGGCGACGGCGTGCGCAGCTGGTGCAGCAGCTGCGCGTTCAGGCGGCGCTCGCGCCACTTGCGGTAGGCCACGCGCACCAGCCACACGCCGAACATCAGCGCGATGACGACGATGCGCACGAACTCGCCTTCGAGCGGGCGGTAGCGGCCCACGGCGATCACCGGGCCGATGACCCAGATCAGGAACGCGAGCGCGACCAGCCCGAAGAAGACCCAGAGGTCGCGGCTGACGAGAAAACGGAAGAGCGCGCGCAGCATCAGCGGGTTCCTCCTTGTGGTGGTTGCTGCCGGGGTTGCGGCGCAGATCCCGGCACGGGCACGCCCGCCACCGGCGCCACCAGCAGCGTCACCTCGACACGCCGGTTGCGCGCGCGGTTGGCTGCCGAGTCGTTGGGCACCAGCGGATCGGCATCGCCGCGGCCTTCGGCGCGCAGGCGCTCGGGCCGGCTCAGGCGCGTGGCGATCATGGCCTTCACCGCATCGGCGCGCGCCTGCGAGAGCTGCCAGTTGGACGGGAAGCGCACGCTGCGGATCGGCTGGTCGTCGCTGAAGCCGCTGACCAGCACGTTGCCTTCCACCGCGTTGAGCGCGTCGGCCACGCGCGCGAGCACCGGCGCGTAGCGGTCGAGCACGCGGTCGGAGCCCGAGGCGAACAGGCCGTCGCCGCGCAGCACCACCACGCTGCGGTCGGCCTCGTCGCGCACCGTGAGCAGGCCGTCGCGGATCTCGGGCTCGAGAAAGCGCTGCAGGCGCGGCTGCGCCGCGGGCACCGCCACCGCGCGCTGCGTCTGCGGCAGGCGCACCGCGTTCACGGCCGAGAAGGCGCCGTCGGAATGGCCTGCGAGGTTGAAGGTGAGCACCGCGAACACCAGCACCAGCAGCACCGCCGCCACCGCGCCCACGGCCCACACCGGCAGCCAGTGGCGCGTGCGGCGCACGGGCGCGCTCGCGTCCTGCCAGTGCGGCGACAGCGGCGCCGCGATTTCGCCGCGCGCCTGCCGGATGATCTGCAGCAGCCGCTGCTTGAGCGTCTCGAGTTGCGAGCGGCCGTTGTCGATGACGCGAAAGCGCCCCTCGAAGCCCATCGCCAGGCAGAAGTAGATGAGCTCGATGAGGTGCAGGTGCTGCTGCGGGTTCTGCACCAGGCGCGACAGCAGCTGGAAGAACTTCTCGCCGCCCCAGGTCTCGTTGTGGAACATCACGAGCAGGCTCTGCGACGACCAGATGCTGCCGCCCCACGGCGTGAGCGCCGCGGCCTCGTCGACCGCGGTGCACAGGCAGTAGCGCGCGCCGATGATCACTTCGGGCGCGATGCCGGCCTGCTGCGCGCGCGTCTCGAAACGCCGCACCTCGTCGACCAGGTGTTCGCGCAGTTGCGCGGGCGACGGGTGGTGGCCGGTGGCGCGGATCTGCGGGATCAGGTCGAGCAGCGGATTGGCCGCCGCCACCAATGGGTTGTTGCCCGCCAGCGCCGTGTCGCCCGCATGCGGGCGCCGCGCGTCATGCCACGCGGTGAAGGCATCGGGCTGGGGTTGCTGCTGAGGTTGCGGCCCCGGGCCGCTGTGCGTGGTCGCGCCGCCGCCCGGATTGGGCGGCACGAAGCCACCCGGGCCGACGGCCATGTCATTGGCACCGTTCATAGGGTCCCTCACGGACGGATGGCCCAGAACTCCATGGCGAGCCCCGGAAAGTCGCCGGCCAGGTGCATGGCGACGCCGCCCGATTTCTCGAGCTGGCGCCACATGTCGCCGCCCTTGTCGAGTTCGAAGTAGTGGTAGCCCGCGTGGTACGGGATCTGGCGCGGCGCCACCGGCAGCGAGCGCACGACCACGCCGGGCAGCTGCAGCTGCACGAGGTCGCGGATGCGCTCGACCGAGCCGATCTTGACCTGCGTCGGAAAGCGCTGCTGCACGGCATCGGCCGGCAGGTCGGCATGCACCGCGAGCACGAAGGCCGCGTTGCGCACCAGCACCGGGTCGGGCATGCGGCCCACGCGCACGCCGTGGCTGCGCTCTTCGAGTTCGATGGCGATGGCGCTCTGCTCGAGCACCGCCGACAGCGAACGCCGCAGCTCTTCCATCAACGGGCGGATGCTCTCGTTGAGGTTGTCGTGGTCGTACACCGGCCACACCACCGGACGGCGCGTGGGCGAGGTGTGCGTGGCCAGGTCGCAGGCCAGCTTGAGCCAGTCGACGAACAGCGTCTCGGGATGCACCTGCACCGCCTGCTGCGCATGCCAGGTGAGCGCGAGGTAGCGGTTGACCAGCTCCAGCAGCAGGAAGTCGGAGACCTCGCTCACGCCGCCTCGCCCCGGCTGCGACAGCCGCGAGGCCAGTGCCTCGGAGCGCTGCGTGAGCAGGCCGTGCAGCTCGGCCGTCATGCTGCGCAGCATCGGGTGCGCCGAGGCGTCGAGCACCGGCGGGATGTAGTTGGCATCGACCACCAGCTTGTGGTCGGTGCGCCGCTCGATCACGCGCACCGCGCCGATGGCCTGCCATTCGGCCGTGAGCGACGACGCGCGCGCCAGCCGCAGGCGCGGCTTCGCCAGCTGCAGCACCGCGGGGCCGAGCGCCACCGCGTTGCCGTCGGCCACTTCGCGCTCGACCACGCCGAAGCGCGCGGCCGAGCCTTCGTCTTCCGAGAAGATCACCTCTTCGCTGCCGGGCCTGCGCAGCGGCAATGCGAGCACGATGAGTTCGTCGGTGAGGTCGGTGGGCACGTCGAAGGGCATCGGTGCGTCTTCGAGGCCGAACGAGAACGGCGTGCCGTCGGGCAGCACGCCCGCGCCGCCGAGCAGCGACACGCGCCCGAGCGCGAAGGCATCGCGGTCGATGTCCAGGTGCAGCCATCCCCAGTAGGCACCCTGCATGCCCGCGGTGCGGCGAGTGACGTACTGCTCGACATAGCGCTCCATCTGCTGGAAGTGCTGGGGCCGCAGGTACATGCCTTCGGACCACACCACGCGATTCGCCAATGCCTGAGATTGGGCGCCCTGACCGGCTGCGCCCGCGTTGCGAACTGTCACCAAAGAACCTCCTGGAGTGCTCACACGGAGGCGGGAAATGCGCTGTACAGCGGCTCCCCGCTCGATCTTCTTTCGCGTCTGATGCTACACGGCGCCTCTTGCGTTTTGCATGCCTTTTCAGAGGCGAATGCGCCGCACTTTCGTATTAGCGCGCGCTGAAACTTAACGACTTGGTAGCAGTTCGAGGCCGCTCTTGCGCACCGCGATGCGCACGCTCTGCTCGCTCGGCGAAAACTGCCACACCTTGTAAAGATTCGTTTGTTTCGGCTCCTTCAACGGCAACACGATGCGCCACCGCGCCGCTTCCAGCTTGCGATAGCCGGCGATGACGCCGATGGCGCGCGAGTCGAGGCCGGCCTCGCGCTTGAACACGCGTTCCTCGCCGCTGCGCAAGATGGCCTGGTCCGCGTTCACGAGCTCGGTCATGAGCGTCTCGCGGTCGCGGTCCTGCAGCGCGAAGTAGTCTGCCGTTTCAAAGTTGCCGGAAGATTTCAGTTCGAAGACCTTCACGAGAATCGGTGCGGCCTGGCCGCGACCATCGGGATTCACGCCGTCGTCGATGCGCACGGTGATGGCATACGGCGTGGGCATCGACTTCGCGGTCGATGCGCAACCAGCGAGGCCTGCGAGCAACGGCGATGTGGCCAATGCGCCTTGAATCAAGGTCCGTCGATGCATGAGATCTCCCTGAAAGCTTCGCGATCTATATTATCGAAACCATGCACGCGCACGGTGTGCATTGCGTGCTGTTGCATCGTGATGCAACAGCACGCCCTCTCTCACGCATTGCCTCTCGCGAAGTAGGAGAAAAGATTGAAGTCTTGCCTGCCTGTTCTGTCTTTTGCCTTCATGCTTGCGCTGTTGAGCGGCTGCCAGAGCACCCCGGATGCCTCACAGCAGCCCGAACGCCTGAGCCAGCAAGTGGCACGCACCACGCTCGAACGCGCGCAGCAGGCCTACGATGCGGGCGACTACGCCAAGGCCATCTCCACCTTGAAGAGCGGTGGCGTGTCGGTGTTCGACGGGGCCGAGCCCGCGACGCGGCTGGCCGCGCTGAAGCTCGAAGCCTTCAGCTACTGCGTGAACAACCAGATCGCGGAATGCCGCACGCAATTCCGCAAGCTCCTCGATGTGTTCCCGAGCTTCGACCTGAATGTCGCGGAACGCACCCACCCCGTGTGGGGCCCCGCGTTCGAGGCCGCGAAGAAGATGAAGCGCGGATGACACGCGGCCGGCCACGGCCGCGCAGTGCTCATGCCGCGACGAACATGGAGATGCCATGCGCTGGACAGTGATTGAACACGGCGGCATGCCCGTGGCCTCGGGGCCCTCGGCACTGCTCGCCGCCCCGGGCGGCACCATCGGCCGCAGCCCCGACAACCACCTCGTGCTGCCCGACGAACACCGGCAGATCTCGCGCCTGCAGGCCACCGTGCGCTTCGATGACGACGGCGCCGCCGTGGTGCGCAACATGAGCGCGGTGCTGCCCATCAGCGTGAACGGACGCACGCTGCGCCACGAAGAAGAATCGCGCGTCGCGCTGGGCGACCGCGTGACCATCGGCAGCTACGTGCTCGAAGCCGCGAGTGCAACCCAGGCCCCACCGCCGGCGATTGCCGAGGCGCCCATCACCGAGCCGCTCACGGAGCCACCGGCCGCACCGATCACCGAGCCGTCGCTGTCGCAGTTGGTGTCTGCCCCGCCTGCGGCATCGAACCTCGCGTCGGCCCCGTCGATCAGCGCGCTGCTGCCCACTGCAGCACCGGCCTCCGATGTCTTCGCGGACCTGTTCGGCGAAGGCGCGCTGCCTCTTGGCGATGCACCGCCCGAGAAGACGGTCGCGATGCCGACCTTCGCGCCGGCACCGGTGAATGCGCCGGCCCCTGCGCCGCTACCTGCACCACCACCACCGTTGTCTTCCCCTGCGGCAGCGACCTCCACGACCACGCAGGTGTCCGCGCAGATGCCGTCCGCCGCCGACTGGGACGCCATCCTCGCGAACGCACCGCGCCGTGCCGACGATGCCGCGGCGACGCCCATGCCCGACCCGCTGGCGCACGAGCCCTTCGCCCTGCCCTCGCAGGCGCAGCGCAACCCCGTCGATCCGCTCGCCGGTCTGGACCCGCAGGCGACGCAAGGCCTGTCGGACCTCGCGCTCAAGCGCAGCATGGACCCGCTCTCCTTCTTCGCCGAAGACCGCGGTGCGCCCTCGCCGCTGTCCGACCCGCGCCCCACGGCGCTGACGCAGGACAACCCGCTCGACGACGTGCACCCGGCCATGGATCTGATCGCACGGCCGCCGGCCGCGGCGTCGGGCCACAGCCTCGCGAACCATGCGCGCGAGATGACGTCGCAGTTCAATCCGCCGCAGCCGGTGGCGATCACGCCCTCGGTCGCCATGCCAGAGTCTGTGGAAGAGGCTGCACCTGTTGAAGAGGAGCCCGTTGTTGTCGCAGCGCCCGAAATTTCAGCCACGGTGGTGCAGCCCGCCGTGCTTGAAGAAGAAGCACCGCCTGCCTTGCCAATCGCGGCAGTCGCTGCGCCAGCGCCGACTTCACCACCCGCCCCCTCTTCCGGCGACGACCTGTTCAAGGCGTTCCTCGAAGGCGCCGGTGTGCCCGAGATCGCGGGCCAGCAGCCGCTCGATGCCGATGCGATGCGGCACCTCGGCCGGCTGATGCGCGCCTTCACCGACGGCACCATCGAGCTGCTGTCGTCGCGCGCCATGCTCAAGCGCGAGGTGCGCGCCGAGATCACCATGATCGTGGACGAAGAGAACAACCCCTTCAAGATCCTGCCCAACGGCCGTGCCGTGCTGATGCAGATGTTCGGCGCACGCATGCCCGGCTTTCTCACGCCCGAGGCCGCCGTGCACGATGCGCTCGGCGACCTGCAGTCGCACCAGCTCGGCATGGTCGCCGGCATGCGCGCTGCGCTGCTCACGCTGCTGCACCGCTTCGACCCGGGCGGTCTCGACAAGGCCACGCCGCACGACGGTGGGCTCGGCGAGAAGTTTCTGCCCGGCGGGCGCGAAGCTCGGCTGTGGCGCCAGTTGAAACAGCTGCACGCCCACACCACCGCCGCCGTCGAAGACGACTTCCAGGCCGTCTTCGGCCGCGCATTCCAGCAGGCCTACGACCGCGAGATGGAACGCTTGAAGGAGGCGCGCCGTGCTTGAAGCCACCCACGCCTTCGCGGTGCCCATCTCGACCTCGCAGTTCTCGTGCGTGGGCGAACGCAGCGGCAACCAGGACGCCATCGGCTACCACCTGGACGAACGCAACGCCTGCTTCGTCGTGAGCGACGGCGTCGGCGGCCACGCGGGCGGCGAGCTGGCCTCGCGCATCGTGGTCGACACCGCGCTCAACACTTTTGTCGACCACCCGTCCGTCGCGGCCGACGACATCCGCCATGCGGTGAAGGAGGCCAACGACGCCGTGCTCGCCAAGCAGCGCGAGCTGGCCGACCAGAGCCGCATGAGCGCGACCATCGTCTCGCTGTTCGTCGACCGCGCCACCGGCGAGGCCTGCTGGGCCCACGTCGGCGACAGCCGCCTCTACTGGTTCCGCCGCGGCGCGCTGATGCAGCGCACCGAGGACCACAGCCTGTCGGAACGCTCGGGCGAAGCCGCCGCGGGCCAGGGCGCCAACGGCGGCGAGCGCCTGGTGAAGAGCAACCTGCTGTACCGCGCGCTCGGTGCGCGTGCGACGGCGGAGACCTCGGTGTCGACACCGCAGCGGCTGGCCGATGGCGATGCGTTTCTTCTGTGCACCGACGGGCTCTGGCAGCTCATCTCGCAGCAGGTGATGGAACGATCGCTGCAGCTGGCCGACAGCGCGGAAGAGTGGCTCGCGCTGCTGCGCCGCGCGGCCGAGGCCAAGGCCGACAAGTCGCGCGACAACTACTCGGCGCTGGCGGTATGGGTGGGGTCGCCGCAGCAGGTGACGCTGGCGGGAGCGGCGGCCTGACCCTCCGTCAGGCCGCGGCCGAAGCGCTTCAGAACTTGAAGTTGAAGAACTTGAAGTGCAGGCCGGGGATGCACTCGAAGCCGATGATGTTCATGCGGTTCTGAATCGCCAGGCTGGTCAGCCGCGTGGCCGGCCCGCCGCGCAGCAGCAAGGTGAACGAGCCCGTGATGTGCCGCTGCACCTGCATGAACACCTGCGAGATGATGCCGCCCAGCACCCCCGGCTGGTCGAGCAGCGTGATGGGCGTCTTGGCGAAGAGGTTGTGCATCGGACCGCCGTACAGCAGGATGTGCCAGCACGCCGGAATGGTCATCGGCCGCAGGCCGAGGTTGAAGAACGGGAACGGGAACGGCATCTTGCAGACGTCCGGGAACGCCAGTGCGCCGCCCATCCATTGGTGTGTCGCCAACATCGTGTTTTCTCCTTGGGTTTGTTGTGGGGTGGGATGCGTCTGTTTCAGCCCATGTGGATCTGCCCGGCGTCGACCTTCATCAGTTCCTTGCCGGTGATCACCACGTGCTTGCCGTGGACGATGGCGGTCTCCTGCGCGCGCAGGTCGAGGTGGCCGACGCGCACCTGGTCGACGCCGTCGACGAAGCGCAGCGCGTTGCGCGCGATCTGCATCACGCGCTCGGCCACCGACTCGAACACCTGGCCGACCAGGCGCAGCCGGCCGACCGTGGCATCGAGCGCCTGCCCGGTGTAGCGCATCTCGCGCACGTCGCACTGCGCCTGTTGCGCATCGAGCGCCCATTGCGCGCCCTGCATCTGCAGCGTCGCCGCGCTGTGAAGGCGCAGGTCCGCGGCGCTTTCGATCGAGATCGCCCCCGCGGGCGCCGCCAGGCGCAGATCGCCGGGCGCCTCGATGCGGCTCACCGACGCGTCGGCCTGCTCGATGACGGCCAGGAGGTAGACGCGCCGGAAGTCCGGCCCCGACAGCAGCACGGTGTCGCCCGGCTGCGGCTGCAGCAGGCAGCTGGCGGCGCGGCGGCAGTGCCAGTTGGCGCCGTCTTCGGTGTGCACCTCGAACAGCCCGTCGGCATCGACGGACACCAGCTGGCCCAGGTGCTGGACCGGCCCGGACACTTCGACCGGTGTGCGCAGTGGAACGACTGTCATGGTGAATCTCCTTGTCTGATCTGCGGGAAGACCTGCGATGCGGCGCGTTGCTGCATTCGCCGTCACTGAACCTTGGACCACGTCTGCGCCTTGTGCAGCTCGGGATCGCTCTCGATGAGGCCCTTGCGCCTCGAATACCGCGCACCGTCCTCCACCGTGCGATGCACGC
Source organism: Variovorax sp. GW460-12-1-14-LB1 (assembly GCF_059423605.1). Taxonomy (NCBI): domain Bacteria; kingdom Pseudomonadati; phylum Pseudomonadota; class Betaproteobacteria; order Burkholderiales; family Comamonadaceae; genus Variovorax; species Variovorax sp. GW460-12-1-14-LB1. Next base: position 46,473 of record NZ_JBWKYF010000019.1, on the reverse strand, counting down.
GCGTTCGCAGGAACTGCGCGTCGCGCAGGTCGGCATCGACGAGCTCGGCGTAGGAAAAATCGGCGTCGTGCAGGCTGGCCCCCCGAAAGCTGGCGCCCTTGCAGCGCGCCCGATGGAACACGCTCTCGTGGATGTGGGCCTCGCTGAGGTCCGCGCCTTCGAGCAGGGCTTCCACCCAGATGGCGCGATCGAAGCGTCCGCGCTGCAGGGTGGCGCCGCGCAGGTCCGCGGCCGGAAACAGCGCGTTGGGCGCATCCGCCTGCGCGAAGTTGGCCTGGCGCAGCGAGGCGCCCTTGAAGATGCACTGCACCAGGGCGGCGTTGCCGAAATCGACGTGGTCCATCCGGCTGTCGGTGAACACGCAGCGCAAGAACCGTTGCGCGGGAAAGCGCTGCTTCGTCAGGTCGCACTCGATGAACAGCGTGGTGTCGAAGCTCGCGCCCGCGAACACCGCCGTGGTCAGGTCCTGGCGATGGAAGGTGACCGAGTGCAGCGTGGAACCCGAGAAGTCGATCCCCTCCAGGCGGCACTCCGTGAAGGAAACCTGCTTGAAGTGGTCCGACCGCAGGCGGCTTTGCGTCAGCTCGCAGCGAAAGAACAGCGCGTTATCGACATGGGCTTCCAGGAAACTCGTCTGCGGCAGCGTCGATTCTGAGAAACGGGTGCCTTCGCACCGCGCACCGTCCAGCGTCGCCTGCGGCAGCCGGCAGCTGAAGAACTGCACGTTGTCGAGCGTGCTGCGCGACAGGTCCCCGCCGTCCAGGCGGCAGTGCGTCAGCACGCTGCCCTCCAGGTTGGCACCGGTGAAGCGGGCACCGCTGAAGTCGACGTGGTCGAGCATCGCGCCGGACAGGTCCAGCCCGCTCATGTCCCACCCCCGGCAGTCGGCGGTGCGGACCTGGACGCCATGGCGGATGTGGTCGAGCAGTTCATCGCGGGTCATGCGGTCGGCGCCTCGGGTCGACGCGCCGGCCATACCTTGGCATGCTTGGTGTAGGTGCCATCCATGCGCGTCGCGGGGTCGAACAGCACCTGGGACACGTCGGCGCGGAACAGGTTGGCGCGCGTGAGGTCGGCGCCGCGCAGGTCGGCCTTGGCAAGGTTCGCGTCGATCAGGTTGGCCTCGCGCAGCGACGCACCGGAAAAATTGGTGCGGATGAACAGGCTGTCGCCACCCACCATGCGGTCCAGCCGCGCATGGCTCAGGTCGCATTCCGACAGGTCGCTGTTGTCGATGCGCGCATCGCTCAGGTCGGCCTGCCGCATCGGCGTGGTCCGCAGGCCGCACTCCTTGAGAAGGGCCGAGTTGAAACGGGCCTGCGCCAGCGTGCAGCCGTGCGCGAAGCCGCTGCCTTCGAGGTGCGCGTTCGAAAAATCGACGCCGTTCGAACAGTCGGCGGTGACGAAGCCGCAGCGCTCCAGGCGCGCGCCCACGAAAGACACGTTCTGCAGGCGGCATTCGACCCAGGTCACCTGGTCGAAGCTCGCACCGTCGAAGCGCAGGTCTTCCAGCTTCAGGCGCAGCACGACCATCTGCTGCCAGTGCGAGCGGCTGAGGTCGCAGCGCTGCAGCGTCGCTTCGCCCAGTTGCGTCAGCTCGAAGCGCATGCCCACCATGCGGCAACCGTCGAAGCGCGTCTTGTCGCAACTGGCTTCCCGCAGCTCGGCCCCGTCGAAGACGGTCTGCTCGCAGCGGGCACTGCCCAGGTTTGTCTTGACGAGCTTCGCGCGCGCCATCGAGGCCTGGCTCAGGTCGGCCCGCACCAGCACGGCCTGCGAGAAATCGCAGTCGTCGAGCTGCGCGCCGCGCAAGTTCGTGTCCTGCAGCACGGCCTCCACGAAGCGTGCGCCGCGCAGGTCCATGCCGGACAGGTCGACGCCAGTGAGGTTGAGCCGCGAGAAGTCGCGCTGCGCCGGGTCCACGGCTCCGAGCCGCCGGCGCCACTTGGCGGAACGGAACGAGGGCGCCGGTGGCCGGGGACCCGACAGGTGGGCCGAATAAAGACCGGCCTGCTGCCGCAACGCCGACGCGGTGTCGGAAGGCGGCGGCACGGGCAGCACCAGCGCATCGTCTTTCTCGTCGCCGTCATCTTCCTCTGCCAGGGACGGCCCTGCGCCCAGCGCATCGAGGGCGAACACACCGGAGGCGTCCGCCTGCCTGGCGAACGCCTCCATCTTTGCCTTGGCGTCGCGGCCCTGCGCCTCCATCCGCTCCAGGTGCTCGACCAGGTCATCGACGTGCGGCGGAGGTTCCGGCGGGGCCAGCGCGGGCAGGTGTACTTCCGGGTCCAGGCCGCGTGCGCGCAGCTCTTCGCGCCGCCGCTCGTGATCGCGCTGCTGTCCCGCGCGCAGGTTGCGCACGAGCGGTTCGTTGACCGATGCCGGAAAGGTATCGGCCCAGTCGCTCAGCACCTCCGGGGGCGCCAGGTCCTTGTCGCGCATCGCGTGCAGGCCGCCGCGTTCGGGTTCCGAGCGCAGCTTGAGCACCGACTCGTAGTGCGCCAGGGTGGGCGGCGTGTCGTCCATGCGCTCCAGCGCTGCCATGCCCAGCGGCACGTCGGCCGCGTCGTCCTGCGTGACCGGGAACACGCCGTGCCAGATCAGCACCATCCGTTCAAGGTGCGGAAAGAACCAGACCGTGCTCAGGCGCAGCGGCACCTCGCGCAGCGCGGGGCCGCTGGGCGTGTGCTGCACGAAGCAGCGGGCCTGCCAGCGCGGCAGCTGCCCGCGCAGCACCGGAATGTCCGGATGCATGTTCCAGAGTTCGTAGGCCGCGCCGGTGGGCACTTCCTGCAGGCCTTCCCAGCGCTGATCGGCCGGTGCCGCATTGAAGTGGCGCCAGTCGGCGTCCTTGGCGAGACCCGGGTAGTCGTTCTCCAGCCATCCCTGGCCGTACTGCGTGCCCATCAGCGACGCGCGCTGCGGCCAGTCGGGCGGGATCGCGCCGAAGCCGGCAGGCGGCACGGCCTGCTTCGGCGACGTGGGCTGCCGGCCCGGCGTCTCGATGTGCGCGAGCCGCGTGGCGCGCACGCCGTTGACGAGCTCCTCGACCGTCCCCATGCCCAGCGGGTTTTCCGGCACGCCAGGGCCGCCGTAGGCATGCCGCCAATCGAGCGGCATCTTCTCGAAAGGCTGCGGCGCCGTGGCCCGGCGGTCGAGCCAGTAGCGGTCGCCGTGGACCGTGAGGGTTTTCTGCAGCCCGGCGATCTGCAGCTTCACCGCGCAACTGGTCTTGTCCTGCTGGTGGCTCGTGTAGGCGTAGCCGCTGACCAGCACCTCGGGCACCAGCTTGGGCACGCCCAGGTCCAGCACTGCGCCGGGGCCGATGAGTTCGGCCGTGCTTTTCCACAGCTCCTGCTCCAGCACCAGATGCGGGTTGTCGCCCAGGGTGCTCATGGCCATCACCGCGACCCCGAGGTGGTCGCTGCGCTGCCAGCGGTACGGATGCGTGAGCATGCTCAGGTGGATCGGCTTCACGGTCCTCAAGAGGCGGCTCCTTCGTCGATGCGCGGATCGGATTGGCTCACCCAGGCGACTTCCTTGCCGCCACGGCTGCCGCGGTGCAGCAGCACTTCGCGGCCGCGCGCGTAGCCCGCCATGTCGATCATGTCGACGGCCTGCTCCACCTGTGCGCGGCGTCGCTCGCCACCCGGCCCGTCGAACTCGACGACAAGCCGGATGACGTACTGGTTCAGCACCATCGTGTTGTCCGAGCTGGCTTCGACAATGCGCGCCGGCCGCGTGTCATGGGGTTCGGGCTTGCGGGACACCCAGAAGTGCACGCCCACGCACAGCAGTATCGTCAGCACGATCCCGCCGCCGACCACGGCCCCGAGCGTGAGATTCGCCGCCGTGGACGTCCCGGCGATGCGTGGAAAGATCAGGCCGACCAGCAGCAGCACCGCGATCGACGCGACGCACACCAGCAGCGTGATCCGGCGGGCCGTCATCACCAGTACGTGTACAGCGAGGAGGTCTCGTTGCGCCAGACGGCCCCGCCGAAGGCAAGCACGTCGAGCGCGATGTTGACACCCGACATGTTGAGCTTGGCGACCTTGATGTCCACCAGCGCCGTGGCGTAGTTGAAGGCGAGGACATAGGTCGACGAGATGTTGAAAGGCGCGGTGATGTCCAGCACGGTCGTCGCTTCCGTCCGAATCTCCGGCGCCTTCGAATGCACCTTGGTGTCGGACGAGGACTTGATCAGGTCCTTGGCGTGGGTCGTGACGTATTCGCCAGCCTCCGTGTTCACGCCTTTCTTGTACCTCACCTCGTTCTGGTTGGAGCTGTGGGTGATCTTGTCGGCTTCGACCAGCCAGTTCTTCCCCGGCGCCCTGAAGGTGATGTCCCCGCCTTCGGTTTCCACGGTGTAGTTGCCCTTGATGTTCGCCTTGTAGAAGCCGCCCGTCTTCAGGGTCGCGAACATGGCGACGTCCACCTCCCACCGGCCTTTGGTGGTCTTGAGAATCTTGCGGCCCACGGTCTCGGTGTGCGTTTCGGTGACCGTGAGGTCCTTCGTCCCGGTGACCGTTTCATTCAGGTGGGGTTTGATGAACCGGTCTTCGCCCGTGTCCACCGTGTCGTGCCGCTTGCCGGTCACGTGGATGGTCTGGTTGCCGATGACATCGACCTGCTGGTTGCCGCCATCCACCTTGATGAACTGGTCACCCCCGTTGACGGTGATCTTCTGCGGCCCGCCCTTGTTCACCGTCAGGGTGTGCGGGCCGTTGATGGTCTCGTCCAGCGAAGTGTCGCCCGTGTACTTGTCGGCCCCGTCGATGAAGGTGGTGCGCTCGCCCTCCACCGTGTGCGTCTCGTTGTTCTCCACCTCGATCGTCAGATCCTTCTGCGCATGGATCTTGATCGACTCGCACCCCGGGTCATCGTCGATGATGAAGTGGTTGGCCAGCTCGCCGTCGCCCTTGATGGTGCGGCTGATGAACCCGCTGACCGTCGCCTTGGCCGGCAATTCCAGCGGCGGCATCTGGTCCGCGTTGTAGACGCGCCCGATGATGATCGGCCGGTCGGGGCAGCCCGCGATGAAATCGACGATCACCTCCTGCCCCACGCGCGGATGGTTCACGGCGCCGAAATTGGAGCCGGCCCACGCGCTCGACACGCGCACCCAGCACGAGCTGTCTTCGTTGCGCTGGCCGTAGCGGTCCCAGCGGAACTGCACCTTCACGCGGCCGTACTTGTCGATCCAGATGTCTTCGCCGGGCGGCCCGACCACGGTGGCGGTCTGCGGGCCCTGGGTGCTCGGCACGCGCGTGATGCGGCGCGCGCGGAACGGGAACGAGGTGGGCTGCACGCCGAAGTGAAAGCTGTACTCGCCCGGCATGCCGCCGCTGGCGTAGCCGCCTTCGCGCAGGCTGTACATCACCGAGACGACGAGGTACTCGCGGTTGTCCTCGTTGCGCGGTGCGTTCTGCATGGTGAAGCGGTAGCCGGGCGCCATGCCGCGCACGTTGGTGTGGCCGGTGTCGACCTCGGCCTGGGCCTGCGCTTCCTCGAGGCGGATGCGCGCGTAGTGCTCGCCCTGCCCCGCGTCGCTGTAGCCGCCCATCCACTCGTACATCTCGTAGCGGCCGTGGTCGTTGCCGCGCGGCTGGCTGCGCGTGTTGAGCAGGTCGGCCCTGGGCTTCTTGAAGTCGAAGTCGTCGACCACGTAGGTGCCGGGGCGGATCTCCTCGGTCACCTCCCACTGGTCGATCACTTCGCGGCCGGGGTCGGTGGCGCGGTCGCTCGCGAGGTAGCCGATCTTCGAATAGCCGGGCAGCGTCTCGTGCGCGCTCATGTCGTCGGCGAGTACCAGCGTGTGCTGGTTCCTGTCGTGCTTGAAGTAGTAGTAGATGCCCTCGTGCTCCATGAGGCGGCTCACGAAGGCGAAGTCGGTCTCCTGGTACTGCACGCAGTACTCCCACTGGCGGTACGAGGCGCTGAGCTTCTTCTCGAAGGCGAAGCCGTACTCGCCCAGCACGTCTTCGAGGATCTCGACCACCGACTTGTTCTGGAAGATCTTGCAGTCGCTGGTGCGCGTGAGGTACCAGAGCCACGGCCGCACCGAAGCGCGGTACACGGTGTAGCGCGAGGAGCCGCCCTCGCGCCCGATCATGGTGAAGCGCGTGATCTGGCCGTTGAGGTAGCGCGGCGTGCCGCTCAGCGTTTGTATCTCCAGCGCGAGCGGCTTGCCGAGCAGGCCCTTCATGTCGACCGAGGTGTTCGGGCTCAGCAGGTCGACCTCGAACTCGAACAGCTGCGACAGCCCTTCGCTGCCGTGCATCGAGCGGAACAGCAGCTGTTCTTCTCCGAGCGGGGTGTGGGCTTTGACGACTCTGTCCATGCGGCTCTCCCTTGTGTCTACGCGGGGCGTTCTGAAAATTCGTACTGGAAGTCGTCGCCCGCTGCGCCCAGCTGCACGCCGGCGAGCTTGCGCGCACTGACGGTGGCGCCGATGACTTCCTCGCTCAGCCGGGGCAGGATGGTGTGCGTGAGGATCGCATCGATCATCCGGCCACCCGACTCTATGGCCGTGCAGCGGCGTGCGACAAGCGCGACGGCGCTGTCGTTGTAAGCCAATGCAATGCCGTGGTTGGCCTGCAGGCGCGCCGCGATGCGGTCCAGCTGCAGGCGAATGATCCGGTGCAGCGCATCGGCCTGCAGCGGGTAGTAAGGCACGACGACCAGGCGCCCGAGCAGCGCGGGCGCGAACACCTTCAGCAGCGGCTCGCGCAACGCGGCCGCCAGCGGCTCGGGGTCGGGACGCAACGTCGGGTCTTCGCACAGCTGCATGACGAGGTCGGTGCCGACGTTCGACGTCATGATGATCACGGTGTTGCGAAAGTCGATGTGGCGGCCTTCGCCGTCTTCCATCCAGCCCTTGTCGAAGACCTGGAAGAAGATCTCGTGCACGTCGGGGTGCGCCTTCTCGATCTCGTCGAGCAGCACCACGCTGTAGGGCCGGCGGCGCACGGCTTCGGTGAGCACGCCGCCTTCGCCATAGCCCACGTAGCCGGGCGGTGCGCCCTTGAGCGTGGAGACGGTGTGCGACTCCTGGAACTCGCTCATGTTGATGGTGACGAGGTTCTGCTCGCCGCCGTACAGCGCCTCCGACAGCGCGAGCGCGGTCTCGGTCTTGCCCACGCCCGAAGGGCCGCACAGCAGGAACACGCCGACGGGCTTGTTGGGGTTGTCCAGCCGCGCACGCGCGGTGCGGATGCGCCGCGAGATGGTCTCCAGCGCATCGGGCTGCGCGACCACGCGGGCCGACAGGATCTCGCCCAGGCGCAGCACCGACTGCGCGTCGTCGCGCACCATGCGGCCGATGGGAATGCCGGTCCAGTCGGCGACCACCGTGGCGACGGCCTGCGCATCGACGGCCGCGAGGATGAGCGGTGTCTCGCCTTGCAGCTTCACGAGCTGGTCTTGCGCTTCGTTGAGTTCGGCGCGGATGGCTTTGGGTGTTCGCTCGGGCTCGGCCGGCGCTTCCTCTTCGCGGTCATCTTCCGCTTCAGATTGCACCGGCACCGCCGCAGGCGACAGCAGCTTGCGCAGCGCGACGATGCGCTCGACCAGCGCCGCCTCTTCCACGCGACGCTGCTCCAGCAGTTCGAGCTCGGCCTGCGCGGCAGCCACCTGCGCCGCGATGTCTTCCACGCGCTGGTGCTCGCCGACCCCGATCGCCGCCTCGCGCCCCGCGATGCCGGACTCGATGCCCAGCACCTCGATGCGCCGCTTCAAATCTTCGAGCGCTGCAGGCAGCGCATGCTGGCTCAGCGCCACGCGCGCGCACGCGGTGTCGAGCAGGCTCACGGCCTTGTCGGGCAACTGGCGCGCGGGAATGTAGCGGTGCGACAGGCTCACGGCCGCTTCGAGCGCGGCGTCGAGGATGAGCACGCCGTGGTGTTTTTCCAGCTCGGCCGAGATGCCGCGCAGCATGACCACGGCCTTGGGCTCGGTGGGCTCATGCACCTGGATGGTCTGGAAGCGCCGCGTGAGCGCCGGGTCTTTCTCGATGTACTTCTTGTACTCCGACCACGTCGTGGCACCGATGGTGCGCAGCCGGCCGCGCGCGAGCGCGGGCTTGAGCAGGTTGGCCGCATCGCCAGTGCCGGCGGTGCCGCCCGCACCGACCAGCGTGTGCACTTCGTCGACGAACAGCACGATGGGCTTGGGGCTTTTCTCGACCTCGTCGATCACCTGGCGCAGCCGCTGTTCGAACTCGCCCTTCACGCCCGCGCCGGCCTGCAGCAGCGTGGGGTCGAGCACCCACAGCGACACGTCCTTCAGCGAAGGCGGCACGTCGCCGGCCGCGAGGCGCGAGGCCAGGCCTTCGACCACGGCCGTCTTGCCGACGCCGGCCTCGCCGGTGAGCAGCGGGTTGTTCTGGCGCCGGCGCATGAGGATGTCGACGATCTGGCGGATCTCGTCGTCGCGGCCGTACACGGGGTCGAGCTCGCCCGCGCGCGCCTTGGCCGTGAGGTCGCTCGCGTACTTGGCCAGGGCCGAGCCGCCGACTGCGGGCGCATCGCCCTGGTGCTGCGCCACCGGTGCGCCACCGCCCGCGTCCGACGCGGCGTCGTAGTCGTCTTCCGGCGAGCCTTCGGTCCACGCCGCAAGCTGCGCGACCAGCACGTCGGGCACGAGCTTGTCGAACTCGCGCGAGATGCCCGAGAGCACCTGGCGCAGGCCCGGCGTCTTCACGATGCCCGCGAGCAGGTAGGCGCCGCGGATCGACGTCGCCTCGAAGCGAAGGCTGGCATAGACCCACGCACGCTCCACCGCATGGTCGACGTGCTCGGAGATGTCGCTGATCGACGTGGCGCCATGCGGCAGGCGGTCGAGCGCACGCACGAGGTCCTGCTCGACCGCATCGAGGTTGAGCCCGGCGCGCTTGATGATGCGCAGCAGGTCGCTGTCCTGCAGCTGCAGGATCTGGTGCAGCCAGTGCACGAGCTCCACGTAGGCATTGCCGCGCAGCTTGGCGAAGGCGGTGGCGGTTTCCAATGCCTTGTAGAGCATCGGGTTCAGTTTCGAGAACAGAGAGACGCGGCGGATGTCGGTCATGAGGAAGCCGGTGCGTTGCGGGAAAAGAGCGCCTCGGGCTGGAACACCATGTCGCCGGCGTCGGTGTCGGACAGGCGGGTGCCGAGCCAGCTGCCCCAGCCCAGGCGCTGGTCGCTGCTCAGCCGCATGCCGCGCGCCTCGGGCTTGCTGAGCACCAGCCGCAGCTCCCAGGCGAATTCGATGCCGACGTACTGGCGCACCCAGTCGACCACCTGCTGCAGCCGCGGGCTGCCGGGCAGGAACTCGCGGAACTGCTGCTGCGACAGCGGGCCGAGTTCGAGCCTGAACTTGCCCTGCGCATCGCGCACCGCCAGGCCGATGGTGGCGCCGCTGCCCAGCCGGTGGTTGCGCCCGAGCAGGCCGATGCGGCTGACCTGGCGCTCGTCGATGTGCACCCAGTCGCTCACGAACTCGACCACGCGCACGGGCACGTCGAAGTACAGGCGAAGAATCTGAATCAGCCCTTCGGGGTTGCGCGTCTGGCGCACCAGGTGCCCCGCCATGTGGGTGCGCGCATGGTCGGCGATGCGATCGCGCGCCTTCAGGCCGGGCTGCCCCATGTTCATGAGGCTGGCCACGTAGTCGACAAAGCGGTGGCCGTCGGTGCGGTCCAGGCTGTTGACCGATTGCGCGTCGGCCCAGGCGCGGTAGAACAGCAGGATCAGCCGGTGATGGAACAGGTCGGCGAATGCGCTGAGCGTGTTGTCGGCATGGTGGCGCTTGCGCTCGCGCGCGTACTCGGTCAGGTGCAGCGGCAGCGGGCCGTTGGGGCCGAACAGGCCGAAGCCGTAGATCGAGATGCGCGGCGCGCCGTCTTGGTCGACCTCGACGCCCGACACGTTCGACGGCGCGAAGGCCATCGAGGGTTCCTGCCCCAGCCGCAGCGGCTCGTCGCGCGGGCGCGGCGCGCGGCCCAGCAGCGGGTGATCGCCCTGCGCGTCGAGCCGGCGCAGCAGCATGAACAGGTCGTGCTCGAAGGGCTGCTCGACGAGCCGGGCCCACAGCGCGGGGTCGGCCTCGGGCACGCCGCGACGCGGCGGGGCTTTCGCCTTCGCTTGCGCCGGGCTTCGCGCCTCGACGGCCGCTTCTTCGCGCGCCTCGGCCTCTGCCGGCAGCATCTGCAGCATGGCGTCGTCGGTGAGGCCGGTCGTGCTCATACGGTCGGGCGGCGTCCCACGCGCGGGGTCCAGCGCGCAATTTCGCCGCGCTGCAGGCTGGACAGCGCGAACTCGGTGAAGGCGTTGAGCGACACGTGCCGGCTGAAGAACTGCTCCAGCACGGCGCCGAACAGGTACGGGCTCGTGCCCGAGAAGGCGACCTCGTCGATCTGCAGCGCGATCTCCACGCCGCGCCCGAACACGATCGGCCCCGGCTCGGGCAGGCGACGGAACACGGGCGCCAGCGCCATCGAGCGCACGCCCTGGATCTGCCGGCGCACGGCCGGGTCGGCGAGGTTGCCGTACAGGTCGAGCATCTCGCGCAGCGCGGCGGCGCCCTGCGTGGCATCGACGTCGGTCAGGCTCAGGTAGTTCAGGCCCAGGTGGCTGATGAGGCGCCAGGTGAGCGCGCCTTCGGCCAGCGCCGGGTACGGCCGCGACGGCCCGCGCAGGATGCGCACGCCGCGCACCGGCGCCGACACGCGCAGCGTGAAGTCCGATTCGAGCCCGGTGGGCAGCAGCAGCGGCAGGTCGCGGTTGGTGCACAGCGCGTCGATGGTGATGTGGCGCAGGCTGTGCGGGAACGGCGCGTCGTGCTGGTCGACCAGCGACACGTACACCTCGCTGCCGGTGTAGCTGGTGCGCGTGCCCTGCGCGCGTGCGCGGTCGGACACCAGGCGCGGCTCGCGGCGCAGCGAGAAGTAGGCGCCGAAGTCGCCGTCGTCGGACGCGAACGAACCGAGGAAGGGCCGGAACTCGCGCTCTTCGGAGCCGTTGGCCATGTGGCCCGTGACGCGCTCGACGGTGAAGATCTCGAAATCGCGCGGGCGCGTGCGGTCGATCACCGCATGGTGCTCATGCTGGCCGGGCCCGACCGGGATGCGGTCGCTGCGGCGCGGCACGAGGTTGATGATGGGCGTGCAGAACAGCGAGAAGTGCCTGGCATCGACCAGCCGCTCCAGGTCGGCGTCGGCGCGGTCGAGCAGGATCACGATCTCCATCGTGGTGCCGCCGATGGCCGAGGCCGCCGCGCGCAGGTGCTTCACGCTGAAGAACAGGTAGCGCTCGGGAAAGGCGAAGTACTCGTGCAGCAGGCGGTAGCCCTGGAACGAGCGTGCGTCGTAGGGCAGCAGCGACTGCTCGGGGTCGAAGCCCTCGTGGCGGATCGCCTCGTCGCCCAGCGGCACGATGCGCGCCGTGCTGCCGGGGCCGGCGCGGCACACGGTGGCCACGCTGTGGTGAGCGACCAGTTCGAGCACGCGCAGCGCGTGCAGCTCCGCGCCCGAGAGAAAGAACTCGAGCCGATCGAGCGGCATCTCCGAAAAGCGCGCGCCGCCCACCGCCTCGAGCTTGATGGTGATGGCACTCTTCGCCTGACGCGCCGCCATCGGCAGCGCATGCGCGATCTCGGCCGGCACGGGCCCCAGGCTGGCCTCCGCGATCTTGATGGGCCACAGCGTGACGGCATGGCCCGTGCGGAACTCGCAGGCCGTCTGCTCGCCCTTGATCATGCGACCGCGCAGGAGCGTGTGGCGCGGCAGCTCGTAGCCCGCCTTCAGCGAGCCCTCGTTGAGGTTGCCGTCGATCTGCACCACGGCCATCGCGGGCAGCGGCGCGAGGAAGTTGGGGTACACCACCTCGAGCAGACGCTGCGAGAAGCGCGGAAACTCCGCGTCCATCTTGAGCTGGATGCGCGCCGTGAGAAAGCTGAAGCCTTCGAGCAGGCGCTCCACGTACGGGTCGCTGACCTCGATGCCGCGCATGCCCAGGCGGCCCGCGATCTTGGGGTAGCGCTGCGCGAACTCGGCCCCGAGCTCGTGCATGTAGGTGAGTTCGCGGTTGTAGTAGTCGAGGAGCTTGGCGTCCATCACAGCCCTCCCGTCGGCCGCAGCACCATGTGCCCGCTCTCGAGGTCGAGCTCGGAGCGCAGGATGAACTCGATGGGATACGGCACCGACCACAGCGTGCCGCGGATCTCCAGCGCGAGCAGGTTGTGGTGCTCCAGGTCGGTCGCATCGGTCACGCAGCGCACGTCGATGCTGTCCTTCATGATGCGCGGCTCGAAGTCGATGATGGCCGCGCGGATGGCCGCTTCGACATCGGCGAAGTCGACCTCCGACATGCGCCCGCCGGCCCAGCCGCGCACGCCGTAGTTCACCACCGAGCCGCGTGCGCGCGGCATGCCGTTGATGCGGTGGTCGGCGCCGAAGTTGGTGGTGTTGAGCAGCCACTGCAGGTCGCGCAGCACCGAGTCGCGCAGCAGCTTGCCGCTCATGAGGAAGGCGCCTGCGCGCTCCTGACCGTTCTGCGGCGCCTTGTCGGTGAGGCGATCGAGCAGCACCGGCTGCAGGCGGTCGCGTGCGACGCTTTCCTGGTGGGTGTCGCCGTCGATGTCGGTGGTGACGGCGGGTGTCATGCGGCCGCGCCTTCCGTCGCTGCGGCTTCGAACTCGATGCGCCGCAGGTCGAGCAGCGAGTGATCGCCGGCCTCGCTGATCAGCGTGCGCTGGCCGATGCCCGCGAACTGGTCGTCGCCCACGAGCGGTTGCCAGTCGGTGCGGCGGCCCAGCGCGGTCTCGTCGTCCAGGCTGTCGAGCGCGCCCGGGTAGCGCACCGGCACGAGGCCGTTGAGGCCGCGCCCGTCGTGCAGTTCGATCTCGGCCGGCGCCCACAGCAGGTCGACCAGGTGCTGCGGGCGCGAGAACTTGATGCGGCGCACCGCCGGCAGCGGCAGCCACGCATAGCCCGAGGGCGTGAACAGTTCGAGCACGGCGCCGATGCGCGCGTCGCCGTCGCACAGCCAGGCGAAGTCGCTGTGCGCCGCGGGCTCGCCGTCGAGCGCCTGCACGGCCCGCGCATCGGAGCGGTCGACGGTGGTCAGCGTGCCCTGCAGCGCCGGCGCCGCATCGCGCGCGGCCTCGCGCAGCGCGGCGGCCTCGTCGGCACGTTCGGCGGGCAACACGGCGGCGCCGAGCAGCTGCTCGACCCAGTCGGCATTGCCCGAGACGATGGCCGGCGTGCGTCCGCCGCCGGCCCAGAAGTCGGAGCGCTCGCGCTCGCCCCGCAGGGCCATCGCGCAGGTGACGCTGGCCGGCGTGAACGTGGGGTCGAGCTTCGTGGCGAGCTTGAGCTGGTCTTCGGCCCGCTGCCATTCGCCGCGCAGCGCGAGGAAGTGGCACAGGGCAAGGCGCAGGCCGGCATTCTGGGGACTGGCGCGGATCTGCCGCTGTACCCATTCGGTGTGCTCGGCCACGGAGCGCTCGCCCAGCACTGCAAACCCATCGCCCATGAAACTTCCCCGTTGACTGGCTGAAAGGTGAAAGGCGGCGCGCCGCGAAGGGGCGCCGCAGGAGACAGACAAACGGCTGTGGACCGCCGGCGGGGGCTGCATGGCCCTGAAGGCCACGGCCCCGCCGCGCAACAAGGAAATCAGGCTTCCTTGTTTTCCTTGATGTTCCAGCCCAGCACCGTCTCGGCGCCCTTGCCGCCCTTGTCGGTCTGTTCCCAGTACTGCTGTTTCACCTTCGCGGCCTGGAAGGCGTACTGCACGAGCACCGCGTCACCGCCCTGCTCGGCCGTGTACTGCACCGAGGTGACGAGCACCTCTTCGAGCGTGACGCGCGTGTACTCGATCTGCGAGCCGCCGGCCTTGCACACGGCCACTTCGACCTTGCTCAAGTGCTTGCCGCTCGCGCAGTTCTTCAGCACCGAAGGCGCCGCCTTGTCGATGCGCGCGAGCACCTGCAGGTCGTTGAAGCTGGCCTTGCCCACGCCGCCGCCACCGCCGCTGACCATGTTGCCAGGCTGCGTCGCTCCCCATGCAAACGACTTGATGTCGGTCCAGTCCTTGTGGTTGGAGTCCTTGGACTCGCCGTTTGCACCCTCGACGCGCATGAACATGTCTACTGCCATGATTGACCCCCAAAAGTTATCGATGAATTGCCCGGTAGCGGGACAGTGGAATTAGCTGCTGTCCTTCTTGTTGGACGGCAGCTTCGAAACCAGCCGCAACGACACCGTCAGCCCCTCGAGCTGGTAGTGCGGCCGGAGAAAAAACTTGGCGGCGTAGTAGCCGGGGTTGTCCTCGATGGCTTCCACCTGGACCTCGGCCGCCGCCAGCGGCTTCATCGCCTTCGTGTCCTGCGACGAGGTGCCGGGGCTGCCGTCGACGTAGTTCATGATCCAGTCGTTGAGCCAGCGCTCCATGTCCTCGCGCTCGCGGAACGAACCGATCTTGTCGCGCACGATGCACTTCAGGTAGTGCGCGAAACGGCAGCATGCGAACAGGTACGGCAGGCGCGCCGCCAGGTTGGCGTTGGCCGTGGCATCGGCGTCGTAGTACTCGGCCGGCTGCTGCAGCGACTGCGCGCCGATGAAGGCCGCGAAGTCGGAGTTCTTGCGGTGCACCAGCGGCATGAAGCCGTTCTTGGCGAGCTCGGCCTCGCGCCGGTCGCTGATGGCGATCTCGGTCGGGCACTTCATGTCCACGCCGCCGTCGTCGGTCGGGAAGGTGTGGGTGGGCAGGTTCTCGACCGCGCCGCCCGACTCCACGCCGCGGATCGAGGTGCACCAGCCGAACTGCTTGAACGAGCGGTTGATGTTCACGCCCATCGCATAGGCCGAGTTGGCCCAGGTGTAGCGCGTGTGCAGCGCCGAATCGGTTTCTTCCTCGAACTCGAACTCGTCGACCGGATTGGTGCGCGCGCCATACGGCAGGCGCGCCAGGAAGCGCGGCATGGCCAGGCCGATGTAGCGCGCGTCTTCCGAATCGCGCAGCGAGCGCCACGCGGTGTGCTCGGTGTTCTGGAAGATCTTGGTCAGGTCGCGCGGGTTCGACAGCTCCTGCCACGAGTCCATCTGCATCACGGTGGGCGAGGCGCCGGCGATGAAGGGGCAGTGCGCGGCGGCGGCGATCTTGGCCATCTCGCCGAGCATCTCGACGTCGGGCGGGCTGTGGTCGAAGTGAAAGTCGCCGATCAGCGCGCCGAAGGGCTCGCCGCCGAACTGGCCGTACTCGGCCTCGTAGATCTTCTTGAACATCGGGCTCTGGTCCCAGCCGATGCCCTTGTGGCGCTTGAGCGAGCGCGCCACTTCGCGCTTCGACGCGCACATGACGCGGATCTTCAGTTGCTCGTCGGTCTCGGTGTTGTTCACGAGGTAGTGCAGGCCGCGCCATGCACCTTCGAGCTGCTGGAAGTCTTCGTGGTGCAGGATCTGGTTGATCTGCTCCGACAGCTTGCGGTCGATCTCCGTGATGATGGCCTGCACGCTGCGGTAGGCGTCGTTCGAGATGGTGACGGTGTTCTCGAGCGCCTGCACGGCCAGCGTCTTGACGGCGTTCTCCACCGCCTCGCGCGCCTGCTCGGTCTTGGGCTTGAACTCGCGCTGCAGGAGGTCGGAGAACTCGTTGGGCTCGAGCGCTTCGACGGTGGCGATGCGGGCGCGTGCGCCTTGCTGGGATGCGGTGCTCATGGTGCGGTCCTGTCGTCGGCTTGCTTGGCTGCTGCATCGGCGGCCGCCTGCGCGACCGCGGGGTTGGGCGCGGACGCCAGCGACTTGAGCAGCGCCGGGTTCTGCAGCGCCTGCGCGATGAGTTGCTCGGCGCCGTTCTTGCCGTCCATGTACGAGAGCAGGTTCGACAGCTCGGTGCGCGCCTCGAGCAGCTGCTGCAGCGCGTCGACCTGGCGCGCGATGCGCGCGGGCGAGAAGTCGTCCATGCTGTCGAAGGTGATGTCCACGTTCATCTGGCCTTCGCCGGTGAGCGTGTTGGGCACCTGGAACGCGACGCGCGGCTTGATGGACTTCATGCGCTCGTCGAAGTTGTCGATGTCCACCGCCATGAACTCGCGCTCCGCGAGGTCGGGCATGGGGTCGGTCTGCTTGCCTGCGAGGTCGGCGATGACGCCCATCACGAACGGCAGCTGGATCTTGCGTTCGCTGCCGTAGATCTCGACGTCGTACTCGATCTGCACGCGCGGCGCCCGGTTGCGCGCGATGAACTTCTGACCACTGTTCCTGACACGGTTGTCTGCCATAAGCGTCCTCTTGAAACTGAATGCATGGGTCGTACCGGTCGACCGGTGCCGGCGCGTTGTTCCTGCTCGCCGGCAGCAACGGCCGCTAGGGCAATGCGGCGTCGCCGTTCAACGGGCGGCCGGCAAGGCTTTCTATCTTTTGCAATCCCTCGGGCACGAGCTCTTCGATGATCTGGAAGAAGTTGAGGTCCATCAGCCGCTGGGCCCTGCGGATCAGCATGGGTGCCGGATGGCTCGGTTCCGTTCGTTCCAGGAACTCGCATGCTTTTTCCAACAACACTTGCACATCTTCACGAGCCGATATTTCAATCTCTTGAATACGCAGCGGACGCACTGCAGCCTGCGTGGCCGCTGCAACGTGCGCTGCGGGTGCGTGCACGTGCGCCGCACCGCTTGTGTCTTCTGCACTGCCCATTGCCAAAGCCTGCGGCACCTCGCTGTGCGGCTGCTCCGGCAGCAACTGGCCCACGGTGCGCAGCGACCGTTCGAGCCGTGAAAAATCGGGCGCCCAGCTCTGGCCCAGCGCTCGCTCGCAGGTCTCGCGGATGCGCTGCAGCAGTGCCAAAGCCTCACGCAGGGCCACGACCGGCGCCGCGGCCTTGTCGTGTGCGCGGCGTGCGGCCTCGCGCAGGCGGCCCACGCCGCCGGGGTAGTCCACCTGGTCGCTCTTGCTCGAATCGAGCAGCGCCTCGACCTGCCGCAGGCTCATCGCCGTGCCACCGTCTTCGAGCAGCCGCGCATCGCGCACGCTGCGTCCGAGCCCTTCGGCTTCGGCCAGTGCGGCCAGCGCATTCATGCGCGGCAGCGGGTCTTCGTTCGTGCCATCGACGACGCGCGGATGCACGTCGTTCCAGAAAGTCTGCAGCACCGCATCGACCTGGCGCAGCCCGTCGACATAGCCGGGCAGGCCGCGGCTTTCGGTCCATGCGAGCGTGAGCGGCACCAGCACGCGCAGGTCACGCGTGCGCACACACAACTGTCGTGCGATGCGGTCTACACGCGCCCAGTCGGGCGGCTCGGCGGGAATGATCGTGTCGCCGAACTGCTGCTCGCGCTTGCCCGTGGCCGCCTGTTGGAGCGCCATGAAATCGGCGTCGTATTCCAGATCTTCACCACAGGGAAGCGGGCCCTCGACGGGCGTCTGCAACAGATCGATCTCATTCGGCAGCAACCACGACTCCCTTGATTTATCCACTCGCGATGGTAGTCATCTTGAGGGTAAGAAGAGGCATGGTCAACCGCAACAGAATGCAAAGTGCAGCCTCTGAATTCCAAAGGAGTACATCTGCTTTTAAAGTGCAGAAGTACGGGCTACAGCAGCTGGCGAGTGGCCAAGTTGCGCATCAGGGCACTGAGGCCGAAAGACCACCGAGGCGCTTGATCTGCATGCACCACGCGGTTGTTCAGTGCGCCCAATTCAGGCGCGGCAATGCGCACGTGATCGCCCACGACATGCGTGAATCCTTGCCCCGGTCCGTGACGGTCTTGTGTCGGCGCGAACATCGTGCCCAGAAACAACATGAAACCGTCTGGGTAGGCGTGGTGGCGGTTGAGTGTCTGCGCCACGAGGTCGAGCGGATCGCGGCTGATCTTTGCGAGCGAGCTCGAACCTTCGAGCGTGAAGCCCTCGGGGCCGGTCACGTTCAACGCGACCGTGATGCGCCGCACCTCGGCGATGCCGAAGTGCGCATCGAACAGACGGATGAACGGGCCGATGGCGCACGAGGCGTTGTTGTCCTTGGCCTTGCCCAGCAGCAGTGCGCTGCGGCCTTCGAAGTCGCGCAGGTTGACGTCGTTGCCGAGCGCGGCGCCGAGCGTCTCGCCGCGGCTGTTCACTGCGAGCACGACTTCGGGCTCGGGGTTGTTCCAGGCCGAGTCCGCGTGGATGCCCACGTCGGCGCCCGTGCCCACGGCCGCGAGCACCGGTGCCTTGGTGAAGACCTCGGCGTCGGGGCCGATGCCGACCTCGAGGTACTGCGACCACATGCCTTGCGCGATGAGCACGTCCTTCACCTTCATCGCTTCGGGCGAGCCCGGCACGATGTCGGCGAGGTTGTCGCCCAGCACATCGCCGATGGCCGCGCGCGTGGCCTCGGCGCGCGAGGCATCGCCGCGCGCCTGCTCTTCGATCACGCGTTCGAGCAGGCTCGCGACGAAGGTCACGCCGCTGGCCTTCACGACCTGCAGGTCGCAAGGGGCGAGCAGCCAGGCCTGGTTGTTGTCGCGCGTGCTTTCGTCGCTGTTGGCGAGCACGGCATCGAGTGCGGCGATGCGTGGCGCGGTGCCACTTTGCAATGCAGCGCGCACGGCTTCGGCCGGCGAGCCCTGGCCTTCGAGCAGGTCGCTCATGGTGGGCGCGAGCTTTGACAGATCGTGCAGGCCATCGCCTTGCACGGCCACCAGCACCGGGCCCACGCCGGGTTGCCAGAGACGGCCGACAAGGGTGGCGCGCTCGGCGTCGCGGGGCAGGCTGGAAGCGGTCGAAAGGTCCAAAGGCATGGCGTTGTGTCTCCGTGAATAAGGTCTGCGCGCCATCGTAGCCGCGCCCCGGGAACCGCTGTGTGTCAGTGGCCCGGCGTGGCCCGCACGCGCGCCACGTCGGCGGGCAGGTTCGGCCACGGCGCTTCCTGCGGCGCGAAGCGTGCGCGCATGTAGCCGGCGAGGTCGGCGATCTGGCGGTCGTCGAGCGCCTCGCGGAACGCGGGCATGAAGCCGATGTCGCGGTGCGCGGGCGCGCGCACGCCGTCGAGGATGGTGCGCAGCAGGTTGTCGGGCCGTGTGCTCGTGAGGCTGCTGTTGAGTGCGAGCGGCGTGTTCACGCCCAGCAGCGTGGGACCGTCGCCGTCGTGGTGGCACGACGCACACGCGCTGTCGAACATGCGCTGCGCGGGGCCGAGCAACTGGCCTTGCGTGCGCGCTGCGTTGTCGATGGCCTGCTGCGCGAGCGCTTGCGGTTGCGCGACCGGCGCGGGGTTGAACGAGCCGAGGTAGACGGCCATCGCGCGCACGTCGGCGTCGGGCACCTGCGCAAGCTCGCGCACCACCTCGGCCATCGGCCCGCCCGCGATGCCGTGGCGCGGCGAGTGGCCGTTGCGCAGGTAGCGGTACAGCGCGTCGGTGTCCCACGGCACGGCGGCCTTCGACAGCTGCGTGAGCGCGGGCGCTTCCCAGCCATCGACCATCGCGCCCGAGAGGAACGCGCTGCCACCCTGCTCCGCGCCGAGCGCGTTGCGCGGTGTGTGACAGGCGCCGCAATGGCCCAGACCGTTGACGAGGTAGGCACCGCGGTTCCACTCGGCGCTCTGCGTGGGCACGGGCGGAAGCGGCGCGGGGTCGTGGAACAGCGCGTTCCAGCCGGCCATCAGCGGGCGCAGGTTGAACGGGAACTTGAGTTCGGACTTGGGCGTTGGCGCGCGCACCGCGGGCATCGCCATGAAGTACGCATAGAGCGCCTGCAGGTCGTCGTCGCTGGCCTTCGCGAAGGCGGTGTAGGGGAACGCGGGGTACAGGTGGTGGCCGTCGCGCGAGACGCCTTCGCGCATCGCGCGCTGGAAGGCGCTGAAGGACCAGCGGCCCAGGCCCGTCTCGGCATCGGGCGTGAGGTTGGTGGTGTAGAGCGTGCCGAAGGGCGTGTCCATCGCGCGGCCACCGGCATTGGGTGCGCCGCCCGGCGCGGTGTGGCACACGGCGCAATCGCCGAGCGCGGCGAGCACGCGGCCGCGTTCGATGGTGGACTCGCTGTAGACCGGTGCGCTGAGCGACACGGGCGCGATGGCCGCGCGCCAGCCGAGCAGGCCAGCGATGACGCCGAGGCCGCCGATGAAGAGCGCAGCGCCGGTGGCCCACAGGCCCTTGCGACGCGGCCACAGGGCGTTGCTCACGCCTGCGCTCGAGGCCGGTGGCGAAGAGGGTCCGGCGGCATCGCCCTGCCCCGGTGGCGGTGGCAGCGAACCCCGGTTCAATTCCGCCAGCACCGTCTCCGGCGTGAACGGCGGCGAGCGGAAGCGCACGCCCGTCGCATCGAAGATCGCATTGGCGATCGCTGCCGTGCCCGGCACCGACGACGACTCGCCCGCGCCCAGCGAGGGCTCGCCGGGACGCGGCATGTGCATCACCTCGATCACCGGCACGTCGCGGAAATTGAGGATCGGGTAGCTGCCCCACTCGCGGCTCGCGACCACGCCCGAAGGCAGCACGCCCGGCAACTGCGCACCACCCGTTGCGGCGCCCTGCTGCGGCGCGAACTGCACCTGCTCCTTGAGCGCGCGGCTCGTGGTCTGGATCACGTTGCCGTGCACCTGGTGCTCGACGCCCGCCGGGTTGACCAGCAGCCCCGCGTCGTGCCCCACCACCACGCGGCGCACATGCACCTCGCCGGTCTTCTGGTTGACCTCGACGTCGGCCACCCACGCGGCCCACGCCGCGCCGAAGCCCGGCCACTTGCTGTGGATGTAGCGCGCGTACGCAAAGCCCTGGCCGAAGAGGATGTCGCCGCCTTCGCCGAGCCCGCCGTCGGCGTTCTCCTGCGGTCCGGTGCGCATGCGCCAGCCGGCCTTCTGCGCGGTGGCCTGCACGAGCTCGATGGCGCGCGGGTCGTCCAGGTGCCGCAGGCGGAACTGCACGGGGTCGACACCCGCGGCCGTGGCCAGCTCGTCGATGTACGACTCGTGCGCGAACGAACTCGGCAGCGCCGACACGCCGCGCAGCCACGAGGCGCGCACGATCGGCGCCATGTCGTTGACCTTCACGCGCAGGTTGTCGTAGCTGTACGGTGGGCGCGCGGTGCGGTCGCCCATTTCGTAGGCCTGCGCCACGGGCTCGACCGTGCGCGTGAGCAGCAGCGCCAGCGTGGGCGCGCCGTTCGAGGGGTACGAGGTCTCGAAGTCGTAGGCCGCGACGCGGCCGTCGGCCATCAGGCCGCCGTCGATCTCCATGAGCTGCGCGGCGCCCTTGGGCTCCCACGCATGCTCCTGCTCGCGCGAGAGCTGCACGCGCACCGGAGTGCCCACGGCGCGCGCGAGCAGCGCGGCATCGGCCGCCACGTCGTCGGCGCCGTTGCGGCCGTAGCAGCCCGCGGCCTCCATGCGCACCACGTCGACCTGCACGTCGTCCACGCCCATCAACTTCGCAAGATCGGCGCGCAGCACGTGCGGGTTCTGCGAGCCGGCCCAGCAGCGCAGCTGCATGCCGCTGCCGTCGGCGGGTTGCCACTCGGCCAGCGCGCACGACGGGCCGATGGACGCATGCATCTGGTAGGGCCACACATACGTGCGCTGCATCGGCTGCGCGGCGGCGGCCATGGCGCCGTCGACATCGCCTTCGTCGACCAGCAGGCGCTGCGTCGAGGGGTTGTCGCGCAGGGCCTGTGCCACGTCGCGCAGGTCGGGCATGCCGGGCCAGGGCTTCCAGGTCACGCGCAGCTCGCGCATCGCCTGCTCGGCGTGCTCTTCGCGCTCGGCGACGATGCCGACGAAGTCGCGCACCACGACCACGGCGCGGATGCCGGGGATGTGCGCGATCGACGACTCGTCGACCGCTTCGAGCGTGTTGCCGATGAACTCGCCGTGGTCCGCGCCCGCATACGGCGGGCGCACCACGCGGCCGTGCAGCATGCCGGGCACGCGCATGTCGTGCACGAACACGAGGTCGCCCGCGAGCTTGGCCGGGATGTCGACGCGCGCCTGGCGCGTGCCGACGAGGCGATAGTCGGCCGGGCTCTTGGGTGTCGTGTCGAAGTCGAGGCGCAGCACCGTGCGCTGGTGCGCCACGAGGTCCGCGTAGTTGATGTGGCGGTCCGGTGCCTCGGTCACGCGCACCACGCCGTTGCGCACCTGCAGCGCATCGACGGCCACGCCCAGCCTTTCGGCCGCGCGCGCGAGCAGCCACGCACGCGCCTGCGCGGCGGCGAGGCGCAGCGGCTGCGCGTGGATCTGGATCGACGCGCTCGCGATGGTCGCGCCCTGGTTGGGCGCGCGCGCGGTGTCGCCGAGCATCATGCGCACGCAGGGCATGCCGAGGTCGAGCTCCTCGGCCACGATCTGCGCCAGCGCGGTCTGGATGCCGGTGCCCAGGTCGACGTGGCCGTTGAGCGCGGAGACGCTGCCGTCGTCCCACAGCGCGAGCAGCACCTCGTCGCCTTCGCTGGGGTGGCTGGCGATGAAGGCGGGCTGGCCCTTGGCGGGCGGCGGCGGGGGCGGCGCCTCGCGCACCACCAGCAGCACGCCGTCGGCGGCGAGGAATTCCGCGCGCGTCTGCGGCAGGTCGGCGCGGCGCGTCATGCGGCGGGGGCGTCCGGCGGGGCCGCACGCAGGCGCACGGCGGCACGCTGCACGGCGTCGAGGATCTCGATGTGCGTGCCGCAGCGGCACAGGTTGCCCGAGAGCTCGCTGCGGATGCGCGCCTCGCTCGCGTCGGGGTCGCGTGCCAGCAGCGCCGCGGCCTGCATCACCATGCCGTTGAGGCAGTAGCCGCATTGCGCGGCCTGCGCGTCTTCGAAGGCGGCCTGCACCGGGTGCCAGCGCCCGCGCATGCCCAGGCCTTCGAGCGTGGTGATGCTGCGCCCCGCCACGCCATGCGCGGGAATCACGCAGGACCGCGCGGCCACGCCGTCGACATGCACCGTGCAGGCGCCGCACTGCCCGAGCCCGCAGCCGTATTTGGGCCCGTTGAGCCCGAGGTCGTTGCGCAGCAGGTGCAGCAGCGTGGCTTCGCGCGGCACGCCGGCGAGCGCGTGGGCTCGGCCGTTGACCTGCAGGTGCAGCGGCTCAGCGCCGCAACTGGCCGTCACGGGTGTACATCTCCAGGTCCACGAAGGTCGAGCCGTTGTGGTTCTTCGCGCTGTAGTCGACGGGGAAGTCGCCGAAGCGCGTGCTGCCGATGCTCTCGAGCCCGGCGATGAAGCTGTCGCGCGTGAGCGCCTTGCCCGCGCGGCGCAGGCCCTCGGCCATCACGCGCGCGACGATGTAGCCCTCGAGCGCGGTGTAGCTGTCGATCTTCTGGCCGAACTCGGCGCGGTCGCGCTGGTAGTCGGCCACGATGGGCACGCGCTGCGCGCCGGGCGGCGGCACGATGCTGGCCGTGACCAGCCCGGCGAGCTTGCCTTCGAGCCGCTTGGCGGAACCCGCCGCGTCGGTGATGCCGACCGACAGCGTGTACAGCGGCGCGGCCGCGCCGCTCGCGCGGTAGTCGCGGATGAAGACCTCGGTCATGCGCCCGGCCATGATCATCACGACGGCGCCGGGGCGGCCTTCGGCGAGCCCGCCGATCACCTGCTTGGCGTCTTCGGCCGCGATGGCCATGGGCAGCGTCTGCACCACCTTCACCTTGTACTCGGCGGCCAGCTGCTCGCAGGTGGCGAGGTTCGACTTGCCGAAGGCGCTGTCCTGGTAGACCACGGCGATCGACTGGATGCCCAGCGTCGAGAGGTGGCTGATGATCTTGCGCAGCTCCAGGTCGTAGCCCGCGCGCACGTGGAACAGGTAGCGGTTGGTCTTGGTGCGAAACGACGTGGTGCCCACCAGCGGCGCGAACATCGGCACGCCGGCCTTCTCGGCCAGCGGCATGGCGGCCGCGAGGTTGCCCGTGGCGACGTAGCCGGTGAGCGCGAAGACCTTGTCCTCGTCGATCAGCTTGGCCGTGTTGGCAGCCGTCTTCGCGGGCTCGTAGGCGTCGTCGTAGGTGACGAGTTCGATCTTGCGGCCGTGGATGCCGCCCGACTTGTTGACGCGGTCGAAGTACAGCTGGATGCCCGCGCGGTAGTCGACGCCGAAGTCTTTCGCCGGGCCGCTGAACACGGCCGACTGGCCGATGCGGATGGTCGTGTCGGTCACGCCGTTGTCCGCGCGCGCCGGCCGCAGCAGGCCGGGGCCGAGCGCCAGGGCCGCGCCGCCCGCCACCAGGGTGCGCCTTGAAATCGAAAGCTTCATGCGTCGTCTGTCTCTTTGTTGTTGTCGTCGGAGGGGTGTTGCCGCGGCGGCGCCGCGGACTTCGTCGTCGTCAGCCGGCCTGGATGTCGCCGGACTGGATGCGCTTGACGCCCTTGGCCGTCATCTGCTTCCAGGCGGCGGCCAGCGAGCCGTTGAGGTCGATGCCGCGCGTGGCGTCTTCGATCACGTAGGCCTCGAAGCCGGCCTTGCGCGCGTCCATCGCGGTCCAGGCCACGCAGAAGTCGGTGGCCAGGCCCGTGACGAACACGGTCTTGATGCCGCGCGCCTTGAGGTAGCCGGCCAGGCCGGTGGCCGTCTTGTGGTCGGCCTCCTCGAAGGCGGAGTAGCTGTCCATGTCCTTGTGGAAGCCCTTGCGGATGATGAGCTGCGCGGCCGGCACTTTCAGCTCCTTGCCGAGCGCCGCATCGTCGGTGCCCTGCACGCAGTGGTCGGGCCACAGCACCTGCGTGCCGTAGTTGAGCTTGGTCGTCTCGAAGGGCTTCTTGCCGCTGTAGGTGCTGGCGAAGGAGGCATGGCCCGCCGTGTGCCAGTCCTGCGTGACGACGATGTTCTGGAACGCGGGCGCCAGCGCGTTGATGACCGGGATCACCTCGTTGCCGCCCTTCACCGCGAGCGTGCCGCCATCGAGGAAGCAGTTCTGCACGTCGACCACGATCAGCGCGGCCTTGCCACCGGGCTTGATCTTGCCGGCCGCGAAAGCGGAGAGGCCGAAACTGCCGAGGCTGCCGGCGAGCCCCAGGGCAGCGGCGGACTTCAGGACGGTTCTGCGATGCATGGTGTGGACTCCGGTGGTTGAGGAAAGGAAACGGTCAGACGCTGAGGTAGGCCCTGCGCACTTCTTCGTTCGCGGCCAACTCGGCCATCGTGGCGTGATAGCGGATCTGCCCCTTCTCGAGCACATAGGCCCGGTCGGAGACCAGCTCGGCGAAGTGCATGTTCTGCTCCGACAGCAGGATGCTCACGCCCTGCGCCTTGAGCTCGAGGATCATGTTGGCCATCTGCTCGACGATGACCGGGGCCACGCCCTCGGAGGGTTCGTCGAGCAGCACGAGATACGGGTTGCCCATCAGCGTGCGCGCCACGGTGAGCATCTGCTGCTCGCCGCCGCTCATGCGACCACCCGGGCGGTTGGGCATTTCGCCGAGGTTGGGGAACAACTGGAACAGGCGCTCGGGCGTCCACAGCGGCGCGGCCGTGCCGTCGGCCCACTGGCGCGCGGGCTGCTTGCCGACCTCGAGGTTCTCCATCACCGTGAGGTCGGTGAACACGCGCCGGTCTTCGGGCACGAAGCCCAGGCCCAGGCGTGCCGCGTGGTGCGGCTCGCTTTTCGAAATGTCGTGGCCCAGGAAGCGCACGGCGCCGCGGCGCTTGGTGAGCATGCCGATGAGCGTCTTGAGCGTGGTCGACTTGCCGGCGCCGTTGCGGCCCATGAGCGCGACGACTTCGCCGCGCCGCACTTCGAGGTCGACGTCGTAAAGGATCTGCGCGGCGCCGTACCAGGCGCACAGGGCCTTGGCTTCCAGAAGAGGTTCGTGCGTGCTCATGCGGTGACTCCCAGCGCTGCGGCTTTCTCTGCAATCTTCTCGAAGGTCTTGCCGCTGCCGAAGTACACCTCCTGCACCTTCGGGTGGTCGCGGATTTCCAGCGGCTTGCCCTGCGCGATGAGGCGCCCGCGCGCCAGCACGATCATGCGGTCGGCATACGCGAACACCACGTCCATGCTGTGCTCGGTGAAGAGCACGGCCATGCCGCGCTGGATGACGAGGTCCTTGGTGAGCGCCATGAGCGAGTTGCGCTCCTGGGGCGCCATGCCGGCGGTGGGCTCGTCCATGAGCAGCAGCTTGGGCGAGTTGGCCATGGCGATGGCGAGTTCGACGCGCTTCACGTCGCCGTAGGCCAGCACGCTGCAAGGCCGGTCGGCCTGCGCCTTCATGCCGACCTGGTCGAGCAGCGCCAGCGCCTCGTCGCGCTTGTGGTCGGCCGCGCGGCGCCACATCGAGAACAGCTTGTGGTCGTGCGAGAGCAGCGCCATCTGCACGTTCTCGACCACGGTGAGCGAGGCAAAAGTTTCGGCGATCTGGAAGGTGCGGCCCACGCCCTTGCGCCAGATTTCGCGCGGCTTGCGGCCCACGAGTTCGTGGCCGTCGAGCGTGATCGAGCCCTGGTCGGCCTTGAGCTGGCCGTTCACCATGTTGAAGGTGGTCGATTTTCCGGCGCCGTTGGGGCCGATGAGCGCGAGCAGTTCGCCAGGCGGCAGCTCGAAGCTGATGCCGTCCACGGCCTTCACGCCGCCGAAAGACTTGCCGAGGTTTTCTACTTTGAGGAGGCTCATGCCTTCACCTCCTTGAGCTTGGCGTCTGCTTCATCATGCTTCGGTGCGCGCCACCGGTCGACGAGCTGCTTGATCGAGCCTGCAATGCCCTGCGGGAACAGCAGCACCAGGATCAGGATGATGGCGCCGAGCATGGCGCGCCAGTAGTCGGTGTTGCGCGCCACGGTGTCGTGCAGCCAGGTGAAGGTGACGGCGCCGACCACCGGCCCCGCCAGGGTCTGGATGCCGCCCAGCAGCACCATCACGAGGCCGTCGACCGACTTGCCGACCGACAGGCTCTCGGGCGAGATGCTGCCCTTGGAGAACGCATAGAGCGCACCGGCCAGGCCGGCCACGGTGCCCGCGATGACGAAGGCCGCCCACTGCATGCGCTTGACGTCGATGCCGATGGCATCGGCGCGCAGCACCGAGTCGCGGCCCGCGCGCAGCGCATAGCCGAAGGGCGAGAACAGCACGCGGCGCAGCCACCACACGCCCGCGCCCACGAGCACCAGCGTGAGCCAGTAGTACACCTGCTTGTTCGACAGCCACTCCGAGGGCCACACGCCGGTCAGGCCGTTGCTGCCGCCCGTGAAGCTGTCCCACTGGTAGGTGACGGCCCAGGTGATCTGCGCGAAGGCCAGCGTGAGCATCGCCAGGTACACGCCCGACAGCCGCACC
Source organism: Variovorax sp. GW460-12-1-14-LB1 (assembly GCF_059423605.1). Classification (NCBI taxonomy): domain Bacteria; kingdom Pseudomonadati; phylum Pseudomonadota; class Betaproteobacteria; order Burkholderiales; family Comamonadaceae; genus Variovorax; species Variovorax sp. GW460-12-1-14-LB1. Next base: position 19,278 of record NZ_JBWKYF010000019.1, on the reverse strand, counting down.
GCGAACCAGCCGTAGACGAAGGCACCGAGCGCGGCCACCAGCGGCGCGACCACGAGGGCCAGCTCCATCGGCAGGTGCAGCGCGCGCACCAGCAGCGCCGCGCCGTAGGCCCCGAGGCCGAAGTAGGCCGCGTGGCCGAAGGAGTGCATGCCGGCCGGCCCCATGATGAAGTGCAGGCTGGTGGCGAACAGCGCGGCGATCAGCAGGTCGATCATCAGCACCGTGGTGTAGGGCGAGCCGGCCGTCAGCAGCGGCAGCGCGGCCAGCACCAGCGCCAGCCCCGCGGCGGCCACGATGTAGGCGGTGCTCGGGCGGCGCAGCGGCTCTTCCTGCATGCCGACGTAGCGGCTCGGCGCCTGCGGCCGGCCGAACAGGCCCCAGGGGCGCCACACCAGCACGATGGCCATCACGAGGAAGTCGACCATCAGCGTGAGCTTGGAGAACGACACGTCGATGCCGAAGATCTGCACCACGCCCAGCCAGATGCACACGGCCTTGATCTCGGCGATGAGCAGCGCGGCCACGTAGGCGCCGGGCAGCGAGCCCATGCCGCCGACCACCACGACGACGAAGGCGGCGCCGATGGTGTTCAGGTCCATCTCGAGCGTGGCGGGTTCGCGCGGCAGCTGCAGCGCGCCGCCCAGGCCCGCGAGCAGCGCGCCGAGCGCGAACACGGCGGTGAAGAGCCAGGCCTGGTTGACGCCCAGCGCGCTGACCATCTCGCGGTCTTGCGTGGCGGCGCGCACCAGTGTGCCGAAGCGCGTGCGCGTGAGCAGCAGCCACACGAGGCCGAGCACCAGCGGGCCGACGACGATCAGGAACAGGTCGTAGGAAGGAAACTGGCGCCCGAGGATTTCGACCGAACCCTTCAGGCCCGGCGCGCGCGGGCCGAGCAGTTCGTCAGGCCCCCAGAGCCACAGCACCGCGTCCTTGATGACCAGCACCAGCGCGAAGGTGGCCAGCAGCTGGAACAGCTCGGGCGCCTTGTAGATGCGACGCAAGAGCAGCACCTCGATGAGCGCGCCCAGCACGCCCACCGCGAGCGCGGCGATCAGCAGCGCAGGCCAGAAGCCCACGCTCGGGCCGAGCTTCTCGACCAGCGTGTACGCGACGTAGATGCCCACCATGAAAAAAGATCCATGGGCGAAGTTGACGATGCGCGTCACGCCGAAGATCAACGAGAGGCCGGCCGCCACCAGAAACAGCGAAGACGCGCCGGCCAACCCGTTGAGCAACTGAACAACGAAGCCTGAAAAGCTCATGAGGGACCCTGAGGAAACTGGAGACACCGCGCCCCGCCGCGCTCAAGAAGCGGCGGCGGACGCGTTGCAGGAGCCGTGCGGTCAGTCCGCAGGGCGCATCTTTTTCACTTCGTCGTCGGTGGGTTGGAACTTGGCACCGTCGAGGTACACGTAGTCGACCATCACGCCCTTGCCGCCGTCGTTCTTGGTCTTGCCGACGTACGCGCCCATGGTGGACTGGTTGTCCTGCGCGCGGTAGCTGATCTTGCCGAAGGGCGTGTCGACCTGCAGGCCCTTGAAGGCGGCGACGAGCTTCTCGGTGTCGGTGCTGCCGGCCTTCTTCACGCCGGCGGCGATCGAGTAGATGGCGCTGTAGCCCACCACCGAGCCCAGGCGCGGGTAGTCCTTGAACTTGGCCTGGTAGGCGTCGTTGAAGGCCTTGTGCTCGGCGGTCTTCACGCCGTACCAGGGGTAGCCGGTGACGACCCAGCCGTTGGGCGCCTCGTCCTTCAGCGGGTCGAGGTACTCGGGCTCACCGGTCAGCACGCTCACGACCTCGCGGTCCTTGAACAGGCCGCGCGTGTTGCCTTCGCGCACGAACTTGGACAGGTCGGCGCCGAACAGCACGTTGAAGATGGCGTCGGGCTTGGCATCGGCCAGGGCCTGCACCACGCTGCCCGCATCGACCTTGCCCAGCGGCGGCGCCTGCTCGGCGACGAACTCGACGTCGGGCTGGATCGCCTTGAGCAGCGTCTTGAAGGTGGCGACCGACGACTGGCCGTACTCGTAGTTGGGGTACACGATGGCCCAGCGCTTCTTCTTGAGCTTGGCGGCCTCGGGCACCAGCATCGCGACCTGCATGTAGGTCGAGGGGCGCAGGCGGTAGGTGTACTTGTTGCCGTTGCTCCAGACGATCTTGTCGGTGAGCGGCTCGGCGGCGAGGTAGAAGAATTTTTTCTGCTTGGCGAAGTCGGTCAGCGCCAGGCCGGTGTTCGACAGGAAGGCGCCGGCCAGCACGTCGACCTTCTCGCGCGAGATGAGTTCTTCGGCCACGCGCACGGCGTCGCCGGGGTTGGCGTTGTCGTCGCGGCTGATGAGCTCCAGCTTCTTGCCGTTGACGCCGCCCTTGGCGTTGATCTCGTCGACCGCCAGTTCCATGCCCTTCTTGTAGGGCTCGAGGAAGGCGGGCTGCGCCTTGTAGCTGTTGATTTCGCCGATCTTGATCACGCCCTGCGCATGCGCGGGGACGAGGGCGGTGGCCAGCGTGACGACGGAAGCGGCGCAGAAGGCAAGGCGCAATGGATTCATCGGGAAGCTCCTAGAAGTTCGAACAGAAAACACGATGCGGGTGACGATGCAATGACAGGTCAGCGAAGGCCGTCTTCGCCTTTGATCTCGCTGGCTTGCAGGCCGCCGATGCGCGGCAGCGGGCGGCCGCTGTCGGTGACGGCCACGGCCACGACGATCTCGTTGGCACGCGGCGCGTCGCTCACGCGGGCCTCGACGGCGTCGAAATGGCTGCGCACGAAGGCGGCGTCCTTGTGGCCCAGCGGCACGTCGATGGCGGTGCCCAGCGTGCCCTGCTTCTTGGCCGAGGGCACGAGCGCGGCGCCCTTCTCGACCGCCACGCGCAGCGGTGCGCCCAGCTTGGGATGCAGGATGGCGGCGGCATGCTCCAGCTCGCCGCGCTCGCCGACGATGGCGGCCTTGCCGTAGCTCTGCGCCTGGCCGGGCTCGATGCCCAGCGCCTTCACGGCCTTCTGGCCCAGCAGCGCGCCGAGCTCTTCGCCGATGGCGATGAGTTCGTCGAGGTTCTCGCTGTAGCGGCCGGCGTAGGGGTTCTCGATGACGGCGATGGCGACGGCGCGGCGCGTGGGCGGCGTCACGTCCTGGCCCATTTCCTTGCGGGTTTCATCGACCTGGATGACGAGCTTGCGGATGTTGGCGGTCATGTCTGTGTGTTCCTTGTCTTGTCTCTTGTCTTGTGCGGTCAGCGCAAGCCGTCCCACTTGCTGATGTCCTTGGCGAGCAGGCCGCCGACGCGCGCATGCACGCGGTAGCCGGTGCTCATCGCGAGGATGAAGACGATCTCGTCGGCCATCGGCGCGCCGGGCACGCGCACCTCGATGGCGTCGAACTGGCCGCGCACGTAGCTGGCGTTGATGTTGGTGAGCGGCACGTCGAGCGCGGCGCCGGGCGGGCCGACCTTCTTGGTCGAGGGCACGATCGACAGCGCGTTGCCGGGCTGGCCGGTTTTCTCTTCGGCCTTGCCTGCGGTGTAGGCGGCGCGGCTGCCCTTCCAGCCGAGCAGCTCGCGCATCGCGTAGCCGCCGGGCACGTGCCACAGCGCGCCGTGCTCCAGCTCGCCGCCGGCGCCGACGATGGCGCCCTTGCCGTAGGTGGCGATCTGCTCGAGCGGCACTTCCATGGCGGCGTGCAGCTGGTGCGCCATGTCGACGCCCACGGGGTCGAGCAGCGCCATCATCGGCAGGATGTCGGGCTCGTAGCGGCCCGCGAAAGGATTGGTCAGCACCGCGCCGATGGCACCGCGCACCAGCGGGGTTTCGGCACGCGGTCCGAACTCGTGGTGGATGTGCTCGACATGGGTGAAGACGCGACGGATTTCGATCATGAAAAAGAACCTTGCTTTTCGTTAAGCAAATACTGAACCAACTGCTTCGGGCAGCGCAATGTCCAGCGACTTCGAGCATAAGGGTTCCACCCGCCGCCACTGCCCCTGGCAAACGAGCAGAACGGCCCACACGAGCCCCCTTTTCTGCAGCGCGCGGGCGCACGCCGCGCCCGCATCGAGTGCATGGTGCACCTGCGCGGGCGCCAGCGGCGGCACGTCGACGGTGACGAGGGTGTCGCCGAGGTCGCTGTCGTCCTTGCATTCGCTGGCGGGCAGGCGCTGGATGGCGGCGTCGGCCACGTCGACGGCATTGGCGATCACGGTGGCGGCGGCGTCGGCCTGCGCCGCGGTGGCGGCCAACACCGTCACGCTGTCGGCGATGCCCAGCGAGAAACTGCGCCCGCGCCAGCCGCTGGTGGCGACGCCGCGCACGGGCTGGTCAGCGTGCAGCTCGAACTGGCCATCGGTCGTGAGCATGCCGCTGTCGCGCCAGTCGAAGCGCGCGAGGTCGGCGAACAAGCCCACGCGCGCCGTGTGGCCGGGCGCGAGGTGCAGCGCGATGTCGCCGCCGTTGTTGATCCAGGCGCGCTCGATGCCGGGCCGGTCGTAGAAGGCGATGAGTTCCTGCGCCACGCTGCCGGCCACGGCCGCCATGGGCGTGAGGAACAGCGGCGAGAAGGCATCGCAGGCGTCCCACATGCGGCGCGCGACCACGCCACGCGGGCGTTGGCGTGCGGCCACGGGCAGGCGCAGCTGCGGCAGCTCGCGCACGAGTTCGTCGAGCACATGGCCGAAGCGCGCCCAGGCCGCATCGTGCGCGGCGGCGACGGCGTACGGGTCGCCGTGCGCTTCGGCCACGATGTCGATCGGGCCGTGGTTGAAATGCCAGCGGCCCGCGTCGAGCGCCGTGCGTTGGGCGGACATGGTTTCAGCCCAGCATGGGGGCGTGGCCGAGCGGCCACGGATTGGCATCGTCGATGACGAGCCATTGGCGCGCCAGCGGTGCGCCGTCTTCCTGCCACGCACCGCGCGCGAGCGCCTGTTCGAGCGGGAAGATGTGTTCGACGTGGCCGCCGAGCGCCTCGTAGTCGTCGCGCCGCATGCTGAACTCGATGGGCGCGACGATGGCCGGCGTGGGCACGGTGCCGAAGCTGTTGTCGGGCATGCGCATGACGTCGGCCATCACGGTGATGCCGCCGCCGGGCCACACATAGGCCGGCGCGCCGCCGCAGGTGACGTTGACCAGCGCACGCTTGATGGCCCGCGTGAGCAGCACCGGGTTCTCGGTGACGCCCGCGCGCAGGCTGCCGCCGGCGCCGCCGAGGAACAGCACGGTGCACAGCGAAGGCTCGCAGTTCTCGCCGATGCGGTCGACGATGCGGCGCACCTCGGGCGGCATGGGCTGCTCGATGGGCTTCAGCGCCTCGTCGAGCACGTACCACTGCGCGTGCTCGCCGGTGGTGGAGGTCATGAGCAGGCGCAGGCCGGGGCGGGCCACGCCCTCTTCCCAGCCTTCGATGATCGCCAGCGGGTCGGCGATGTCGGTGCCGCCCCAGCCGTTGCCGGGGTTCGCGACCTGGAAGTAGCGCCCCGGCGTCGACTTGCGCCCCAGCATCTGGATGCCCGAGGGCGTCATGTCGAGGCAGCGGCCGGCCTGGTGTTCGGTGAGCACGCCGGTGATGTGGTCGTCGACCACCACCACCTCGTCGGCCACGCCAGCGAACTGGCGCGCGAAGATGCCCACGGCGGCCGAGCCGCAGCCCACGCGCATGCGCTGTTCTTCCACCCCGTTGACGATGGGCGCCTTGCCGGCCTGGATGACGAGGCTGGCGCCGCCGTCGATGGTGCATTCGACCGCCTGCTTGTTGCCCAGCAGCTGCATGAGCTCGGCCGTCATGCGGCCTTCCTTCTTGCTGCCGCCCGTGAGGTGGTGCACGCCGCCCAGCGACAGCATCTGCGAACCGTACTCGGCCGTGGTGACATGGCCCACGACCTCGCCCTTGTAGCGCACGTTGGCCTGCTCGGCGCCCAGGAAGCGGTCGGTGTCGATCTTCACCTTGAAGCTGCAGTAGCTGAAGATGCCTTCGGTGACGACGGTGACCATGTCGACGCCCTGGGCTTTCGAAGCCACGATGAAGGGCGCAGGCTTGTAGTCGGGATACGTGGTGGACGAGCCCACGCCGGTGACGAAGACCTCGTCGGCGTGCAGCAGGTCGCCGTTCCAGTCGGGCGTGGCATCGGCCTCGGCCGCCTCGGCGCCGGGCCGGTCGAAGGGCACGAGCGCCGGCTGTTCGCTGGCGAGCGTGCGGCGCAGCAGCACCACCGGATCGACGCGCACCAGCACGCCCTGGCGGTTGGCGTAGCGGTCGCAGGCGCCGGTGCGGCCGTCGGAGATCTGGCACAGCACCGGGCAGGCGTTGCACTCGACCTTGGCGGTGCTCATCTTCTCGTTGCGCGGCGGCGCCTTGCCGAAGGCGGCGCCGCCGGCCTGCGCGACCAGGGGCATGTCGATGCCGGGCAATCCGTCTGTCTTGGTGTGTTCAGTCATCGGGGCGATCTCGTGGTGTGGTGCTGTCGGAGCGGGTCTTCAGGCCCCGGAGGTTTGCAACAAACGTGCCGTGCAGGTGCTTGTGCGGCGGCTTTCGTTTGTGTAGCATCCCCTACACTTTCATGTTGCGTTCACTACATCAAAGGTCAATGTAGCAAACAGGCCCGATGCTTGCAATGGTGTTTTCTCGCGGTGTTCATCGGGGTTTTTCCGACCAACGACAATGCAGGGTTGCTAGCCGGCCGATGGCGGACGCCCCAAAGGCGTGCATTTCGGCTCAGCCACCCTTTTCTGTCTTCAACCAACACTTGAGTTCTGTATGAGTGCATTCAGCGAAGAACGCGTCCTGAGCGTCCACCACTGGACCGACCGCCTGTTCACCTTCACCACCACGCGCGACCCGGCGCTTCGCTTCTCGAACGGTCATTTCACGATGATCGGCCTGAAGGTCAACAACAAGCCCCTGCTGCGCGCCTACAGCATCGTGAGCCCGAACTACGAGGAGCACCTGGAGTTCCTGAGCATCAAGGTGGAAGACGGCCCGCTCACCTCGAAGCTGCAGCACATCCAGGTGGGCGACACCGTGATCGTGGGCCGCAAGCCCACCGGCACGCTGCTCATCGACTACACGCTGCCGGCCAAGCGCCTGTACCTGTTCGGCACGGGCACCGGCCTGGCGCCGTTCATGAGCATCATCCGTGACCCCGACACGTACGAGAAGTTCGAGCAGGTCATCCTGGTGCACGGCGTGCGCCAGGTCGACGAGCTGGCGTACCACGACCTCGTGACCGACCACCTGCCCAAGCACGAGATCCTGGGCGAGATGATCGCCAAGCAGCTGCTGTACTACCCCACGGTCACGCGCGAGGAGTTCCGCAACCAGGGCCGCGTCACCGACCTGATCGAGAGCAACAAGCTCACCGACGACCTGGGCCTGCCCCCGCTGAACGTCGAGGAAGACCGCGTGATGCTGTGCGGCAGCCCCGGCCTGCTGGTCGACCTGAAGCACATCCTGGAAAAGCGCGGCTTCAAGGAAGGCAACACCTCGACGCCGGGCGACTTCGTGGTCGAACGCGCTTTCGCCGAGAAGTAAGCAATAGAAGAGGCGCTGCGCGCACGATGGCCGACTCCCGCTCCGTCAGCAAGCCCAAGCCCCAGCGCCGCACCGGCGTGCGCGAGGCCGCGGCCCAGGCCACGCGCGACAGCATCCTCAAGGCAGCGACCAAGGTGTTCGCCAAGTACGGCTACGACGGCGGCAGCGTGGAGAAGATCTCCAAGGCCGCCAAGTCGTACGACCGGATGATCTACTACTACTTCGGCAGCAAAGAGGGCCTGTTCATCGCGGTGCTCGAAGGCATCTACCAGCGCATGGACGACGCCGAGGCCGCCATTGCGCTCGACGCCTCGCGGCCCGTGGAAGCGCTCACCGAAGTCATCCGCTTCGTGCTCGGCTACTACCGCAAGAACCCCGAGTTCGTCACCCTGCTGAACACCGAGAACCTGCACAAGGGCCGGCACATCTCGAAGTCGCTGCGGGCGCGCGAGTACTCGTCGCGGGCGGTGGCCATCATTTCGGAAATCCTTGCCAGCGGCGCGGCCCAGGGCCTCTTCCGCACCGACCTCGTGGCGCGCGACATCTACCTGCTGATCGCGTCCACCGGCTATTTCTACACCTCGAACCGGCACACGCTCACGGCCTTCCTCGGCGAGCCGCTGGAGTCGCCGGAAGCCGTCGCGCACTGGGAAGATTTCGTCATCGAGACCCTGCTGCGCACCGTGCGCGCGGACGACATCCAGGAACAAGACAACCACTCCCCACCCCACGACGAGGACACCACGAAATGGCAGAAATCGCAGCCGGCGCAAAGTCGGGCAAGGTCGTCATAAAGAACATCGGGCTGCTGCTCTCGGGCGACATCGACAAGCCCATCCTCGACGCCGACACCCTGGTGGTGAACGACGGCCTGATCGTGGCGGTCGGCAAGGAGAAAGACTGCGACCTCGAAGGCGCCGTCACCGTCATCGACGCGAAGAAGACCTGCGTCGCACCCGGCCTCATCGACAGCCACGTGCACCCGGTGTTCGGCGACTGGACGCCGCGCCAGGGCCAGATCGGCTGGATCGACTCCACGATGCACGGCGGCGTGACCACCATGATCTCGGCCGGCGAGGTGCACCTGCCCGGCCGCCCGAAAGACATCGTCGGCCTGAAGGCGCTGGCCATCACCGCGCAGCGCGCCTTCGACAACTTCCGCCCCGGCGGCGTGAAGGTGCTGGCCGGCGCGCCGGTCATCGAAAAGGGCATGGTCGAGAGCGACTTCAAGGAACTCGCCGAAGCCGGCGTGGGCCTGCTGGGCGAAGTGGGCCTGGGCTCGGTGAAGGCCGGCTACGAGGCCAAGGAGATGGTGGCCTGGGCGCGCAAGTACGGCATCCAGAGCACGATCCACACGGGCGGCCCGTCGATCCCCGGCTCGGGCCTGATCGACAAGGACGTGGTGCTCGAGGCCGACGCCGACATCATCGGCCACATCAACGGCGGCCACACCTCGCTGCCTGAGGCGCACGTGTGCGAGCTGTGCGAGAAGAGCACGCGCGCCATCGAGATCGTGCACAACGGCAACGAGAAGGTCGCCATCGCGGCGGCCAAGGCCGCGCTCGAACTGAAGTGCCCGCACCGCGTGATCCTGGGCACCGACGGGCCCGCGGGCTCGGGCGTGCAGCCGCTGGGCATCCTGCGCATGGTGGCGATGCTGTCGTCGATCGCGAACATCCCGGCCGAGCTGGTGTTCTGCTTCGCGACCGGCAACACGGCGAAGATCCGCAAGCTCAACTGCGGCCTGATCGAGGTGGGCCGCGCGGCCGACTTCGTGTTCATGGACCGCGCCCAGCATTCGCCCGCGCCGGGCCTGCTCGAAAGCGTGCAGCTGGGCGACATCCCGGGCGTGGGCATGGTGATGATCGACGGCCTCGTGCGCTGTGGCCGCAGCCGCAACACGCCGCCGGCCACCGAGATCCCGGTGGTGGTGTCGGGCGGGCACTGAGCGCGCTTGAACGCGCCCGGCGGCGGCCTCAGCCGCCGCTGCGGTGCGAGCGGAAGACCAGGTAGCGCGCCGACAGAAAGTTCGCGCCCATGCCCGCGATGCTGCCCAGCGCCACGCCGAGCGCGGCGGCCCAGCGGCCTTCCACCCAGTGCAGCGTGAGCACGTAGGTGCCGTAGTTCAGCACGGCGCCCGCCAGCATGGTCGTGAGGTAGCCCAGGTATTCGCGCCAGACCGAACGCCCCGTGGCGGCGCCGGCCGCGCTTGCCGCGAAGGTGTAGCGGCGGTTGTAGAGCCAGGTGGTGGTGGCGGCGGCCAGGAACGACACGACGCGCGCGCCGTACCACCCCAAGAGCGGCGCCAGCAGGTAGAGCACCGTCACGTCCACCACGAAGCCGATCACGCCGGCCACGGCGAACGAGAGGAACTCGCGCCCGATCTTCATCGCGCCGCCGTCAGTGCGCGCGCAGGCTCTTGCGCAAGCTCTCGCGCACGCAGGGCTGCGCCAGGTAGCGCAGCCGCTTGGCCTCCTGCCGGCCGAGCGTGACGGTGTGCATCACCACGCCGCAGACGAAGGACAGCAGCGCCGCCAGCATCGCGCCAGTGGCGAGCACCGCCGTGGGCAGCCGCGGCACCAGGCCGGTGTGGGCGTAGGTCATGAACAGCGGCAGGGCCAGCGCAAGCGCAGCGATCGCGAGCACGGCCGCGACGATCGAGAAGAACTGCAGCGGCCGCTCGCTCACGAACAGCTTGCCGATGGTCTTCAGGATGCGCCAGCCGTCGCGGTAGGTCGAGAGCTTGCTGTGCGAGCCTTCGGGGCGCGTGCTGTAGGCGGTGGCTTCCTCGGCGTAGGGCATGCGCAGCTCGAGCGCGTGCACGGTCAGCTCGGTCTCGATCTCGAAGCCCTGCGACAGGGCCGGGAACGACTTGGCGTAGCGGCGCGAGAACACGCGGTAGCCCGAGAGCATGTCGGTGAGGCCGCCGCCGAAGAGCTGCGCCACGGTGCCCGTGAGCAGCCAGTTGCCGAAGCGGTGGCCGGCGCGGTAGGTGAGCGCGTCCTGGCCGTCGTCCACGCGGCTGCCGACCACCATGTCGAGATTGCCCTCGACCAGCCGCGCGATGAGGCGCGGCGCGGCGGTGGTGTCGTAGGTGGCGTCGCCGTCGACCATCACGTAGATGTCGGCCTCGACGTCGGCGAACATGCGCCGCACCACGTTACCCTTGCCGCGCGCGGCCACGTGCGTGACGATCGCGCCGGCCGCGCGGGCCACGGCGGCCGTGTCGTCGGTGGAGTTGTTGTCGAAGACGTGGATCTCGGCGCCCGGCAGGGCCGCGCGGAAGCCCTCGATCACCTGGGTGATGGCCAGGGCCTCGTTGAAGCAGGGAATGACGGCGGCAATGCGCGGCATGGCGGACACGGGGGCGGGTCGGTGGTCGGTCGTCATGGAGCGGTCGTCGGAAGGAGTCGGTAGGCGCGGCTGCCGTCTTGGTCGTGCAGCAGGCCATAGTACTGGTCGAAGCCGGGCCGCACGCTGAGCACTTTCACCATCTCGGGCGACATGACGACGGTGGTGAAGCCCTCGGCCGCCAGCTTGCGCGCCGTGTCGCCGGGCGACATCAGCAGGTAGTCGCGGTAGCGCCAGCGCCCCAGCGTGTCGCCCCAGATCGGGTTGGGGCCGTAGTAGATCGCCTCGTTCAGCGCGATCTGGTAGACGCGGCCGGTCACGTTGCGGCGCACATAGTCCATCACGCCGTAGCCCGGCACGTGCTTGCGCAGGAAGGCCTCGCGCGCCTCGGGCGTGAGCGAGATCATCGACACCTTGGTGGCCGTCTGGCCCACCGACACGGCGGCCAGCACGGCCAGCAGCAGCACCACGACCCAGTCGCCGACGCCGGCGCCGCTCCGCGGGCCGTCGGGAGCGACCGCAGCGGGCGCTGCGCGCAGGCGGCGCACGCCCGCCGCGATCCAGCCGAACAGCACCTGCCAGCCCACGGCCGCCGTCATCGCGAGCAGCGGGAACGAGGCCATGAGGTAGCGCGGGTAGCGCGAGGTCACGACCCACACGGCCACCGAGTACAGGCAGAACCAGCCCGCCGCGCGCACGGCGGCGGAGCGCTTCCACCACACGCTGAAGGGCGCGAGGAACACCGACCAGATCAGCGCGTTGGGCATCTCGGCGTGGTCGCGCACGTCGGCCACCTGCTGCACGTAGTCGGCCGGCACCCATTCGGTGAAGCCGAACACGCGCGCGCCGATCGGGTTGAAGGGGTCGCCCGTCATGATCGCGTTGCGCGCGTACCAGTAGATGCACGGGATCAGGAAGCACAGCAGCGCCGGCGCCCAGGCCCGCCACACGCGGCGCTCGTGGCGCACCACGAACAGCGCCACCAGCGGCAGGAAGATCAGCGCCTGGTACTTGGAGCCCGCCGCCACGCCGAGGCAGAACGCCGCCAGGCAGAGCCAGCGCGTGCCGTCGCGCAGCGGTTCGGATTCGCGCCACCACCACAGCGCCACGAAGGCCGACAGCACGAACAGCGCCACGCCCATGTCGATCAGCGCGTTGGCGTAGTCGCCCATGCCCAGCCAGATGGCCGCGCCGATGCAGGCGGTGAGCCGGTTGGCGTGCAGGATGCCCAGGCGGAAGATCATCAGCACCGACAGCGCGCCCGCCAGGGCGTTGAGGAAGTGCGGCAGCACGTCGTCGCCCACCTGCAGCGCGGCGGCGTACAGCAGGTTGTAGTTGTACGGGAACCAGGGGTAGCGCAGCCAGTCGTGGATGCCCAGCGTGCCCTGCTGCGCCACGAGGCGCGCATACGGCAGGTGGTACATCAGCTCGTCGAAGGCGGCCGGCGGCGCGAGCGGCGCCACCAGCGCGGGCAGCGCGACCAGCGCCAGTGCGATGGCGGCGATGCGTTCGAAGCGGGTCCACGGCGGCGTGGCGGGTGCGGCCGCACGCAACGCGCGCACCTCGGCGCGCCAGCCGCGCCACTGCCACGCGGCGGCCACGACGCCCGCGCCGATCAACCCCAGCGTGGCCTCGCGGCGGAAGAGCCCGAAGATGGCCAGCGCCTGGAAGGCACAGATGTAAAGGCCGACACCGAGTGCTGCCGACATGGCCGCCTCGAGCCAGGCGTCGCGGCGCGACGGTGGGCGCAGGCGCGCGAGCACCGCGCGGCCGGCACCCCAGCAGGCAATCACGAAGATCGCGAACTGGGCGTAGTGCGCGGCGGCAAAGATCAGCTTCTGAATATCAACTCCCGTGGCCGGTCACTCCGGTCGCGCCGACCGGCCGGCAGGTTCAAAGGTTCGGCGCCAGCAGGCGCTCGAGCTCCGCTTCGCTCGTGTGGCGCCGCGCGGCCTGGTCCTGCAACTGGTCGTGCCCGATCTTGCCGACGTTGAAGTACGTCGCATCGGGGTGCCCGAGGTAGAAGCCGCTCACGCTGGCGGCGGGCATCATAGCGAGGCTCTCCGTCAGGGTCATGCCAATGTCCGCGCAGTTCAGAAGGTCGAACATCGGGCCCTTCACGCTGTGGTCGGGGCAGGCCGGGTAGCCGGGCGCGGGGCGGATGCCGCGGTACTTCTCGGCAATCATGTCGTCGTTGCTCAGGCCCTCGTGGGGCGCGTAGCCCCACAGGTCGGTGCGCACGCGGTGGTGCATCGCCTCGGCAAAGGCCTCGGCCAGCCGGTCGGCCAGGGCCTTGAGCATGATGGCCGAGTAGTCGTCGAGGTCGTCGATGAAGAACTTCTCTTTCTTCTCGACGCCCAGGCCGGCCGTGACGGCGAACACGCCGACGTAGTCCTTCACGCCGCTGTCCTTGGGGGCGACGAAGTCGGCCAGGCAGCGGCTGGGGCGCATCACGCCGTCGATCATCTGCTTCTCGGTCTGCTGGCGCATGCCGTACCAGGTGAGCGCGACTTCGCTGCGCGTCTCGTCGGTATAGAGCTCGATGTCGTCGTCGTTCACGGTGTTGGCGGGCCAGAAGCCGACCACGCCGCTGGCGCTGAGCCAGCGCCCTTCGATGAGGCGCTTGAGCATGCGCTGGCCGTCGGCGTACACGCGCACGGCCTCGGTGCCGACGATCTCGTCCTTCAGGATGGCGGGGAACGGGCCGGCCAGGTCCCAGGTCTGGAAGAACGGGCCCCAGTCGATGTACTTGGCCAGCTCGGTGAGGTCGAAGTTCTTGAACACACGACGACCGATGAACTTGGGCACGGTGGGCACGAAGTTGGCGAAATCGACCGGCGTCTTGTTGGCGCGCGCCTTGGCCAGGGGCCACATCGGCACCTGCTTCTTGTTGGCGTGCTGCGTGCGCACCTTCTCGTAGTCGGCGTTGATCTCGTCGATGTACGCGGTGGCCTGGTCCGAGAGCAGCGACTGCGCCACGCTCACGCTGCGCGAGGCGTCGGGTACGTAGACCACGGGGCCTTCGTAGTGCGGCGCGATCTTCACGGCCGTGTGCACGCGGCTGGTGGTGGCGCCGCCGATGAGCAGCGGGATCTTCTTGATGCGGAAGTGGTCGTCGCGCTGCATCTCGCCGGCCACGTACTGCATTTCTTCGAGGCTGGGCGTGATGAGGCCCGACAGGCCCACGATGTCCGCGCCCTCGACCTTGGCCTTGGCCAGGATTTCGTGGCACGGGACCATCACGCCCATGTTCACCACTTCGAAGTTGTTGCACTGGAGCACGACGGTGACGATGTTCTTGCCGATGTCGTGCACGTCGCCCTTCACCGTGGCGATGATGATCTTGCCCTTGGTGCGCACGTCGCGGCCGGCGGCCTCGTCGCGCAGCTTTTCGGCTTCGATGTAGGGCAGCAGGTGGGCCACGGCCGACTTCATGACGCGTGCCGACTTGACCACCTGCGGCAGGAACATCTTGCCGGCGCCGAACAGGTCGCCCACGATGTTCATGCCGTCCATGAGCGGGCCTTCGATCACGTGCAGCGGGCGGCCGCCCTTGGCCAGGATTTGCTGGTAGGCCTCTTCGGTGTCTTCGACGATGAAGTCGGTGATGCCGTGCACCATGGCGTGCGACAGGCGCTGGTTGACGTGCACCGGGTGCTCCGGCGTGCCGCGCCATTCGAGGCGCTTGCTTTCGTCCTTGGCACCGCTCTTGGCGGTTTCGGCGACTTCGACCAGGCGCTCGCCGGCGTCGGGGCGGCGGTTGAGCACCACGTCTTCCACGCGCTCGCGCAGCGTGGGCTCCAGGTCGTCGTACACGCCGACCATGCCGGCATTGACGATGCCCATGTCCATGCCCGCCTGGATCGCGTGGTACAGGAACACGGTGTGGATGGCCTCGCGCATCGGGTCGTTGCCGCGGAAGCTGAAGCTCACGTTGCTCACGCCGCCCGACACCTTGGCGCCCGGCAGGTTCTGCTTGATCCAGCGCACGGCATTGATGAAGTCGACCGCGTAGTTGTCGTGCTCCTCGATGCCGGTGGCGATGGCGAAGATGTTCGGGTCGAAGATGATGTCTTCGGGCGGAAAGCCCACCTCGTCGACCAGCACACGGTAGGCGCGCTCGCAGATCTCGATCTTGCGTGCGTAGGTGTCGGCCTGGCCTTTTTCATCGAAGGCCATGACCACGGCGGCGGCGCCGTAGCGCTTGACCAGCTTGGCCTCGTGCTTGAACTTGTCCACGCCCTCCTTCATGGAGATCGAGTTGACGATGCCCTTGCCCTGGATGCAGCGCAGGCCGGCCTCGATGACCTCCCACTTGGAGCTGTCGACCATCACCGGCACGCGCGCGATGTCGGGCTCGCTGGCAATGAGGTTCAGGAAACGCACCATGGCGGCCTTGCTGTCGAGCATGGCCTCGTCCATGTTGATGTCGATCACCTGCGCGCCGTTCTCCACCTGCTGGCGCGCGACGGCCAGGGCGTCCTCGAACTGGCCGTTGAGGATCATGCGCGCGAAGGCCTTGGAGCCGGTGACGTTGGTGCGCTCGCCGATGTTGACGAACAGCGAGCCTTCGCCGATGGCGACCGGCTCGAGGCCGGACAGCTTCATGGGAGGGGGAGCGACGGGAGCGGAAACGGATGCGGGAATCTGGGACATGGCCTCACCTGCGGAAGAGTCGGACAGGCGAGCGTCGTTGTCGCCCCAAGCCTGACGATTCGCCTCTGTGGCGAACCGCTGCAACGCTCCTTGGGAAGTCGCGCATTTTAGGTCGATTCGATTGCGCCCTGGGAAAACCCCAGTTTTCATTCCTGCACGTGTCAACAGAATGCGCCCACCGTTTCTGAACGAACGTTCGTGTTTTTAACCAAACGTAAGGGAGTTCGCCGATGGCCAGGAAGTGGAATGTCCGGTTGCAGCATGCAGCCACCCCGATGCGCGCCGTGGCCTTGAGCTGCGGCCTCCTGGCCGCCGCGGCCCTCGCGGTTCATGCGCCGCCGGCGCGTGCCACCGCCGGCGACAGTGCCACCCGCGTCGAGGCCCGCGTCACCTCCGACACAGCGAAGACGAAGTACCCGATCGTGCTGGTCCACGGCCTGCTGGGCTTCGACAACCTGCTGGGCGTCGACTACTTCTACGACATCCCCGGCAGGCTGGCCGCGGCGGGCGCCAAGGTGTACGTGGCGCAGGTGTCGGGCACCAACACCTCCGAGATCCGCGGCGAGCAGCTGCTGCAGGAGCTCAAGACCATCCGCGCGCTGGAGCAGAACCCCACGCTCAAGTTCAACCTCATCGGCCATTCGCAGGGCTCGCCCACGGTGCGCTACGTGGCGGCGGTGGCGCCCGACATGGTGGCCTCGGTCACCTCGGTGGGCGGCGCCAACGGCGGCTCGAAGGTGGCCGACCTGCTGGCCAAGCTGCCCGAAGGCGGCATCGGCCAGACCCTGGTGGTGAAGGCCGTCGGCCTGCTGACGGGGCTGATCGGCTTTCTCTCGGGCAAGGACCCGAGCCAGCTGCCCGAGGTGCCGCTGAACGCGCTGGCCTCGCTGACCACGGCGGGCGGCGCGGCCTTCGACGCCAAGTTCCCGCAGGGGCGCCCCGCGCCGGGCTCGTCGTGCGACGTGAAGAGCGGTGCGGCCGTGGCCAACGGCGTGCGCTACTACTCGTGGTCGGGCGTGTCGACCAGCTTCAACCTGTTCGACCCGAGCGACACGGCGCTGTCGACGCTGGGCAGCCTGTTCTTCTTCGGCGAGGCCAACGACGGCCTGCTCGCGGTCTGCACCACGCGCCTGGGCACCCACCTGGGCGACTACCGCCAGAACCACCTGGACGAGGTGAACCAGGCCTTCGGCAACACCTACGGCAGCCAGTTCCCGTACTACGAGAAGAAGCCGCCGGAGCTGTTCAGGGAACAGGCCGCGCGACTCAAGAGCGCGGGGCTCTGAGGACGCTGCGCATGCGCGGTGTGGCCTTGACCATCGGCGCCGTCGCGCTGGTGGCCGCGGGGACCGGCTGGCTGGCGCTCGGCCCCGGGGCGGTCGATGCGCCGCAGGCCGCCGCGCCCCGTGCCACGGCGGCGGTCGCGGTGCCCGGCGTGCCCCCGCCGGTGCCGCAAGCTGCCGCGGCCCCCGACGCCCTGCTCACCAGCGACCTCATCACCCTCTTCGACCAGGTGCTCGCCGAAGCGCAGGCCGACAGCAAGGCCACGCTGATGGCCCGCGCGCCCGCCCTGCTCGCCCAGCGCCTGCGCGAGGACTGGCGCGTGCGCGCGCTGGGCCTGCTCGAGCGCTACGTCGACATGCAGGAAGCCCTGCGCACCTTGCAGCCGCCCGCGCCCGGCGACCCGGCCTTTTTGCGGCGCAGCCTGGAGGCACGCGAAGCGGTGCGCCGTCAGTTCTTCGCGCCCGAGGAAATCGAAGGCCTGTTCGGCGACCAGATCCGGCAGGACCGGTTCATGGCCGAGAAGATGGAGTTGCTGTCCAACCCCGACCTCACGCCCGAGCAACGGGCCGCGGCGCTGGCGCAAAGCGAGCAGGCCTGGCTGTCGCCGGCGCAGCGCGAGGTGCGCAAGGAGGCGGTGGCCCATCTGGACGTGATGCGCCAGACCGAGGCGCTGCAGGCGCGCGGCGCCAGCCCCCAGGAGCGCTTTGCCGCGCGCAGCGAGGCCTACGGCTACGAGGTGGCGCGCGGCCTGGCCACGCTCGACCAGGAAACCCAGGAATGGAACGCCCGGCTCGACCGCTACGCCAGCGCGCCCGAGGCCGAGCGGACCCAGCTGCGCGAGACGCTCTTCACCGAGAACGAGCGCCTGCGCCTGAGCGGTGCCCTGGCGATGCGCTCGGCCGCCGCGTCCAAGCCGGCGAAGTGAATCGGCCAAGTAAGCGCAGGCTTACGCGGGCTGCGCTTCGCCCATGGCCGAGGCCGGCAGGCCGAACACGCGGTCGAAGGCCCAGTTGAAAACGAAGGTGTAGACCAGGAAGAACACCACCAGGCCCAGGTCCATCACCAGCGCCTGCCAGAGCGACACGCCCAGGCCCCAGGCCAGCATCGGCACCAGGAAGGCGATCAGGCCGCCCTCGAAGCCGATGGCGTGGGCGATGCGGCGCTTCAGGCTGCGCCCGCGCACCGCCTGGCGCGACTCCCAGCGCTCGAACAGGGCGTTGAAGGTCAGGTTCCAGATCACCGCGATCACCGAGGCGCCCACGGCCAGCAGGCCCGAGTGGCCGAGCCCCGCGTCCGACATCAGGGCCAGGCCGGCGCTGGCCGCCACGATGGCGATGCCCTCGTAGAGGGAGATGTAAACGATCCGACGCTGAAGGCCCTGCATGACTGTTTCTCTGTGTGTTTGACTGCGATGGAGGGACTTTATTTGCTTTTTGTTGATATAAAAAGTTAACTTATTTCAGTTTTATTGATAGATCGGGCGCCATGGCTTTCTCCAGCGACAACGTCGAGGTCTTCCTGGCCGTGATCGACCACGGCTCGTTCTCGGCCGCCGCGCGGGCGCTGCGCAAAGTGCCGTCGGCCGTCAGCATGGCCATCGCCAATCTCGAGGCCGAGCTGGCGCTGCCGCTGTTCGACCGCAGCGGCCGCGAGCCCCAGCCCACGTCCGCCGCGCGCTCGCTCGAACCGCAGGCGCGGCTGCTCGCGGCCCAGCTGCGGCAGTTGCAGGTGCAGGCGCTGGCGCTCACGCAGGGGCTGGAAGACCGGCTCACGCTGGCCATCGCGCCCGAGCTGCTGGCCGCGCCCTGGAGCGGACCGCTGGCCGCGCTGGCCGACGACTACCCGCTGCTGCAGGTCGAGGTGCTGGCCGCGCCGCAGGCCGATGCGCTGGCGCTGCTGCACAGCGGCCGGGCGCAGCTGGCGCTGGTGTTCGAGCGCCCCAGCCTCGACGGCCGCGAGGGCTTCCAGGAGGTGGGCAGCGACACCATGGTGGCCGTGATGGCGCCCGAGCACCCCGTGCTGCGCGCCGCGGCCGGCGGGCGCCTGCGCGAGGAGCACCTGACGAACACGCGCCAGATCGTGGTCGCGGGGCGCGACCTGGCCACCAGCGACCCGCGCTTCGTGTTCGCGCGGCATGTCTGGCGCACCGACAACGCGCTGGCCGCGCTGAGCCTGATCACCGCCGGGCTGGGCTGGGGCTGGCTGCCGCGCAACTTCGCGCGCCCGCACGTGGCGGCGGGCGCGCTGGTCGAGATCCCGTTCGAGAACCTCAGCAACGGGCTGGACCTGTGGGTGGACGTGGTGTGGTCGCGCGAACGGCCGCTGGGCCTGGGCGCGCAGCGCTTCGTGGCACTGATCGCGCGCGACCGGCAGGCGGCGGCCGGCATCGAAACGCCGGCCGTGTGAGCCGGGTCAATTCTTTCCGTGGCCGTGGCCGTGCCCGCCTCCACCGCCGTGCCCACCGCCCCCGCCG